>DASTLM010000278.1:0-16975 GCA_035714945.1 Dehalococcoidia bacterium
GGAGGAGCCCTTCCGGAAGCCGGTGTCGAAGTGTCGCTGGGAATGCAGCGCATTGGCCTGGTTGCCGGCCTGGTCATCATAACCGCGATATACGGCCTGTTATTTACCGGTGGTTACTGGCTGACCAGAAGAGTCGCTCCCAACTGGCATCCGCTGGCGATAGCCCTGGTGGCGGGAGCATTGGGCTTCTGGACCTTTTCGCTGTTCCCTTTCTTCAAGTACCCGGTCAATCCCCCGGGCGTCGGCGAAGAGTCGACGTTGCTTTATCGACAGTATTTCCAGCTATTGACCATTTTTTTGTCGGCAGCCGCAACGGTGGGAGTCCTGCTGGCGATCAAAGTCATCAACACCGGTGCAACTGCGCTTTCCCATCGGGCCCCCAGATATCTGGGGCTTGCCGTAGCCTACCTGATTTTCGTCGCGGCGGTCCTCCTGTTAGTCCCCGGCAATCCAGATCCGGTGCCGGTTCCGGTCGACCTGCTGCAGCTATTCCGCACCCTGACGGTGATCGGGCACTTCCTCCAGTGGATGCTGTTGGGCCTGGGAGTAGGTCTGGTAATTATGTGGAAGCAGCGGTCTGGGCGATCAGTATTTGATGCGACGACCACCCGCCGCCCGGCGGTGCAATAATGTGCCAGGCTTGGTAATACAACCCCAGAAAGAACCCTGGTTCCCCTTTACCGCCATTGTCGGGCAGGAAACGATGAAGCGCGCCCTCCTGCTCAATACCATCAACCCCAAAATCGGCGGCGTCCTGATTCGCGGCAAGAAAGGCACCGCCAAGTCCACCGCAGTGCGTTCGCTGGCGGCCCTGTTACCCGAGGTGTCGGTGGTCCAGGGTTGCCCCTATAGCTGCCCGCCCGAGGCCCGTCAGGGGTTGTGTCAATGGTGCGAGACTCCCGATGATGCCGACGCTGTGATCGTAAATCACCAGGTCAGGATCGTGGACCTGCCCGTGGGTGCCACCGAAGACCGCCTGGTCGGCTCGCTGGATATCGAGCAGGCCATCAAGACGGGAGCCAAGAGCTTCGAGCCGGGGCTGATCGCCAGCGCCCACCGGGGCATCCTCTACATCGACGAGGTAAACCTGCTCAACGACCATCTGGTGGACGTGCTGCTGGACGCGGCAGCGATGGGCCGCAATTACGTCGAACGGGAGGGGATCTCCATCAGCCACGCGGCAGAATTCATCCTGGTGGGCACCATGAATCCGGAGGAAGGCGACCTGCGGCCCCAACTGCTGGACCGGTTCGGGCTGGCGGTGGAGGTGGACGGGGCGCTGGAGCCGGCCGACCGCCGCGAGGTGGTGCGGCGGCGGATCGCCTTCGAGGCGGAACCCCACAGCTTTATGTCCCGGTGGATTGAGGCCGAGTCCAAGGAACGGGAGCGCTTGATCCGCAGCCGTAATTTGCTGCCCCGGG
The DNA here is from genome assembly GCA_035714945.1 of Dehalococcoidia bacterium. Lineage (GTDB taxonomy): Bacteria > Chloroflexota > Dehalococcoidia > Lucifugimonadales > UBA3495 > Casp-Chloro-G3. Next base: position 1,422 of record DASTLM010000278.1, read on the forward strand.
TCCAGGTTGGCGAGGAGCTGCTGGAGCTGATCACCGACATTTGCGCCGAGTACCAGGTAGACGGCCTGCGCGGTGACATTGTCATGTACAAGACCGCCAGTACCATCGCCGCTTATGAGAACCGGACCGAGGTGACCGTTGAGGATGTGCGGGAAGCGGCCCAGATGGCCTTGCTGCATCGCCAGAGGCGGCTGCCCTTCCAGCAGCCCCACCTGGCCACCGAGCAGTTGGACTCGATGATCCAGGAGCACCAGTTGCGGACCCGTGATCGAGAGCCGCAGAACCAGAGCGCCAACTCGGACGACTCCAGCGAAGGGGACTCTGACCCTCCGGATTTAGACCAGCAGGACGATTCTTCCCCGGATGGTCCGGACCAGGCTTCGCCCGAAGTTCCACCGGCCGGCTCCGGCCCTCAGGACCAGTATTTCGAGGCGGGGGATCCCTATTCCATCCAGACTTTGCAACTGCAACCCCCCGACCGCCGCGCCCGGCGAAGCACCGGTCGGAGGGCCACCACCATCAGCGGTTCTTCCATCGGCAGGTACGTTCGGGCCCGGGTTCCGGAAGGTCCGCCCAACGACCTGGCCTTTGACGCCACCCTGCGGGCCGCCGCTCCCCATCAACAGCGCCGTCGCAGTTCCCTGGAAGGCGAACCCCAGACCCGGTTTCTGATCGAACCCTGGGACATTCGGGAAAAAGTTCGGGAGACCCAGACTGGCAGCCTGGTATTGTTTGTGGTGGATGCCAGCGGCTCAATGGGAGCTCAACGGCGGATGGTGGCGGTCAAGGGCGCCATCCTGTCCCTGCTGCTGGACGCCTACCAGCGACGCGACCGGGTGGGACTGATCAGCTTTCGCGGCACCCGGGCCGACCTGTTGCTGCCACCCACCAGCAGCGTAGACCTGGCGCAGGTGTACCTTCAGGAAATGCCCACCGGCGGACGCACCCCGCTATCAAAAGGCCTGTACCTGGCGTTAGAGGTCCTGGAAACCGAGCGGCTTAAAGACCGGGACACGCTCCCCCTGCTGGTGCTGCTTTCCGACGGACGCGCGAACGTATCCCTGGACACGGGTGCGCCGTCCAGCGCCAAAGTTACCGGCGCCAATGCGACCAGCGCCAATGCTACCAGCGCCAATGCGACCATGGAAGCCAGGTCCTTTGCCGGATTGTTTCAAGAAAAGCGCATCTCCGCGGTGGTGGTGGATACGGAATTGGGCTTCATCAAGCTGGGACTGGCCCAGTCCATCGCTGATTCAATGGGGGCGCATTACATCAAGCTGGACGAACTGCGGGCCGACCGCCTGGCCGACGCGGTGCGTCAGCAGTTGCCGACGGGCGATCAGTCGGAGTTGACTCCCGACGAAGTACAATCAGAAATACAATCAATGGTGCGCCGTTTGGGAATGGCTTAGAGTCTCGCTACCCTGCCGAGAATCCAGGAGGCTGATACGTGCCGCGCTCTCTGCCCTACGCTGACATGGACAAAATGCTCTCCCTCTCCAAACGACGCGGCTTTATATTCCAGAGCAGCGAGATTTACGGCGGGCTGGCCTCCACCTACGACTACGGCCCGCTGGGCGTTGAACTGAAGCGCAACGTCAAGGAGGCCTGGTGGCAGGCGGTGGTGCGCCAGCGGGATGACGTGGTGGGCCTGGATTCGGCCATCCTGATGCACCCGAAAGTTTGGGAGGCCAGCGGCCACGTCGAAAATTTCTCGGATCCTCTGGTGGAGTGCCGCAACTGCAATCGACGCTTCCGGAGCGACCAGCTGGAGACCGACAAATGCCCGGAGTGCGGCGGTGAATTCACCGAGCCGCGCCGGTTCAACCTGATGTTCCATACCTTCATGGGGCCAGTAGAGGATAGCAGCCATGAGGTGTTCCTGCGTCCTGAAACCGCCCAGGGCATCTTCGTTAACTTCCCCAACGTGGTGAACTCCACTCGAAAGAAGCTGCCCTTCGGTATCGCCCAGATCGGCAAGGCCTTCCGCAACGAGATTACTCCGGGGAATTTCACCTTCCGCACCCGCGAATTCGAGCAGATGGAGGTGGAGTTCTTCGTCAAACCGGGCACCGATGAAGCGTGGCTCCAAAAGTGGGTGCAGGCCCGGTTCGACTGGTACGTTGCCCTGGGCCTTCGGCGGGACAACCTGCGTCTGCGCCGGCACGAAGGCGATGAACTGGCCCACTACGCCAAGGATACCTACGACATTGAGTATCGCTTCCCCTGGGGATGGGGTGAACTGGAGGGTATCGCCGACCGCACCGACTTCGACCTGGGCCGTCATGCCGGGGCCAGCGGCGCGGACCTGACCTACTTCGACGAAGAAACCCGGGAACGGTACATCCCCTACGTGATCGAGCCATCGGGCGGCGTGGACCGGGCCACCCTGGCCTTCTGGCTGGATTCCTTCGATGAGGAACCCGATGGCGACGCTACCCGCACGGTGTTGCACCTGCACCGCCGTCTGGCCCCGGTTACGGTGGCAGTGCTGCCCTTGAGCCGCAACGAAAGGCTGACACCCACTGCCCGCCGGGTCTATGACCAGGTGCGCAAATATCTGAACGCACAGTATGATGATGCCCAGAGCATCGGGCGGCGCTACCGGCGTCAGGATGAGATTGGCACACCTTATTGCGTAACGGTGGACTTCGGCAGCATCGACGACCACCAGGTTACAGTGCGGGACCGGGACAGCATGCACCAGGACCGGGTGGCCATCGCCGATCTGGTGGCTATGCTCCGGGACAAGGTCGAGCATGGGTGGTAGATGACCAGCGGACACCGGGGCCAGGCCCAGCGTTACATCCGAAGCATCCAACGTTCTCTTCGCCGTCTGGAAGTCCTGTTGCGGGAGATTGAATCCCAGGTTCCGGAATTGCGCCCCCGGGACCCACGGAGTGATCTGTTGGAGGAAGTCCACGTGGCCGGGGCCATGGAACAGCGCCAATTGTTTGAACTGCTGGACCGCCGGGGTATCAACCACACCTGGATTGGCGCCCAGGTGGGCGCAGAGTACCTGGACCTGTGGCAAGCGGCCGATGGCCGAACTTTGTACCGGGTGACCGACCGGGCGATTCGGGAATTGCGCCTGGGCCAGCTGGCGTCGGCAGCCGCTTACGCCTCCCTTTCCGAGTCGAGCTTTGGTGACGATTGGCAGAGCGCGGAGGACTCGACCTATGACCGATTATGAACCCGGCGACGTTGTCCTGGTGCCCTATCCCTTCGGGGAACGGGCCGGGGGCAAAAAACGTCCGGCGCTGGTGGTCAGTTCTGGTGAACACAACCAGGAGACCGGGGAACTGCTCATCGCCCAGATAACCAGCCGGGTTTCTGCGGCACCGCGCATCGGCGACTACCATATTCAAGGATGGCGGGAAGCCAATTTACCCCGGCCGGCCCTGGTGCGGGCCAGACTGGCGACCATTGAGACATCCCAGGTGCTGCGCAAGCTGGGGACCCTGCCGAAACCAGAGTTCTGGAAGGCGCAGGCTGACTTGCAGTCGGTATTCAGCCACCCGGACCTGCCCTGAACCCTGGGGACCCGCTTCTGGCGGACTGGTCCCGGAATTGGATCATTAATTGGGTTATTTGATGGTCAGGGGTGAGCGTTAAGACCCCCGTCCACGTAGACCGGCTGTCCCGTGGCGTAATCACAGGCTTCCGAGCACAGGTAGACCAGCAGCGGCCCAATGTCCCGGGGGTGTCCTTTGCGACGCAGCGGCGTGTAGCGCACCAGCAGTTCCTCTCTTTGCACCTCCAGCGGGACATCTTCGGCAGTAGTCCAGCCCGTGCCCAGGGCATTGACCCGAATGTTGTGCCGTCCCCACTCGACAGCCAGAGAGCGGGTCAGCGACAAAAGCCCGGCCTGGGTCGCGCTGAATGCCGAACCGTTGATCACTCCCCGCTCGGCCATCACTGAAATCAGATTGACGATACGTCCATACCCCTGCTGCACCATCCGCTGGCCAAAGGCTTTACATAACATCACGACACTACGGAGATTTCGAGAGTGCATCTCGTCCCATTCCGCCAGGCATTGGTCCAGGAAGGGCATGGCGAAAAAGCTGCGGGCGTCGCTGACCAGAATATCCACCCGTTGATACCGACGGTCAAAGGCGCCCACCAGTTCCGCCAGGTCGGGATGGCCGGCCAGGGGCGATCGGGCCCCACTGTGGTTGCCATCGCCCAGTGCGGTCAGCACGGCGTCCAGGGATTGCTGTACCCGCGCGACCACAAACACGGAAGCGCCGGCTTCGGCCAACGCCCGGGCCAGACCAGGCGCGTCGTCACCACCGGAGGTGTACAGGACGGCGACCCGTCCGGAAAGGCTGAACTCAGGAAGAACTGGCACAGTTCAATGGCTCCTAAGGTTGCAGGGGAGATAATGGCGCGTGACCTGTCGGAGCGATTCCGGCGGCCAGCCCGCCACCATCGACGATCATTATCTCTCCGGTCATGTAGTCGGAGGCATCCGAGGCCAGGAACACCGCCACCGGCCCCAGGTCCTTGGGCTGACCCAGCTTGCCGATGGGCAGAAAGTCCCCCGAGGCAGGCAAGCTGGTCCTGAAGAGGGAATCGGTGCTCGAGGTGGGTATGAATCCCGGCGCGATGGTGTTGGCCGTGATACCATACCGGGCCAGGCTGAAGGACAACACCCGGGTCAACTGGATAATTGCCCCCTTGCTGCAACAGTACATATAAATGTCCCGACCGCCGCGCAGCCCGAACCCGGAAGCAATGTTGATGATCTTCCCCTTGCCCCGGTCAGCCATCGGTCTGGACACCGCGCGGGCGCAGAAAAAGGCTCCATTTAGATTAACGTCCATCGCCCCCTGCCATTCCTGGTCAGAAATGTCCCAGATGGGCCTGGGGACGTTGGTCGACACCAGAGCGGCATTATTGATCAATACATCAATCTGGCCGAAATGCTCCAATGAAGCGGTGACCAGACGGTCAACCTGGGTTGAGTCGCTCACATCTGTGGATATACCCAGAGCATCCCGACCCAGGGCTAAAACCTCGTTGGCCGCGTCGTCGATCGGCCCCTGCCGCCGCCCAGCAATGACCAGGTTGGCTCCGGCCCTGGCAAGGGTCCGTACCATCGCCAGCCCCAATCCGGTGCCACCCCCAGTGACAATCACTACTTTGCCGTCAAGGCTGAGGCTTTCCAGCATCCTGCCCTTCCCCGTTTTTAATTGACACCAGTTTTTGATTGACTCAAAGAATACATGAATATATTCAGGCAAGGCCGGCTATAGCCGGTCTCCGGCCGGTGTTGCATCAGGATTCAGCGTAACGTCCCCCGAGGTTACGGTCACCAGTTGACCATCATCCAACCGGAGTTGCAGGTTGCCCAGTTCGTCGATGTCTTCCGCCAGACCACCGTAGGACTGATTCGATGAAGTCACTTTGACCCGCCGCCCCAGAGTCTCGAGCAGCCCCTTCCACTCGGCCAGGGGAGTTTGACCCTGCCGTAGCTTTAGATACAATGCATCAATTTCGTGCAACAGGCGCGCCAGCAACTCATCCCTGGCAGTCACCTTTTCCGTTGCCTGGTTCAAGCTGGTAGCAGCGGCAATACCTGCCAGGTATTGCCGGTCCATGCTGACGTTAATTCCGATGCCCAGTACCGAGTACTTTACCTCGCCGCCCTCCACCACGCTCTCTACCAGAATGCCCGCTACCTTTCTGCCCCCGACCAGCACATCATTGGGCCACTTCAGCTGCGGCGGCACTCCGGTGGTACGGAGGATGGCGCGGGCGACGGCCACCGCGCCCAGGATGCCCACGAAAGGCAGCCCGGCCAGCCTCGGATAAAATACTGCGGAGAGGTACAGATTGCCTGGCTGGGACACCCAGGTCCGGGAAAACCGGCCTCGGCCGGCGGTTTGAGTCTCCGCGACCACCAGGGTACCTTCGTCACACCCCGCTTCGGCCTGCCGGCGGGCTTCGTCCATCGTAGAACCCAGCGCCGGGTAGAACAGGATGCGTCGGCCCACCACCCGGGTGTACAAACCTCGGCGCAGGGTCTCGGCAATCAAGTTTCCAGGCACACCATCCCTCTTGGCTTCAATCCGTCGCCTCTGTAATACGGGACAACAATACCCTACAGCTTCACCGCAGGTCCTGGGACGGCCAGTGACCAGATAACCCCGGCCGCTCAAGGTTGAACCATTTTATACCACTGGAGTACAATAGCGAAGCCTTGATGAAAGCAGTAAGCGACCTCCAGAGCAAGGGTGCGACCCTTCAGAATTCCTGGCTGCGCCGCCGGCACATTCAGGACCGGCTGCTGCAATTAATCGGCAGTCACGGCTACCAGTTCCTGGAGATACCGATACTGGCCCCCGCCGAGCTATTTCTACGCAAGTCCGGCGGCGAGTTGGCCTCGCAGATGTTCAGCTTCCTGGACCCGGGCAGCAACTTCATCAGCTTGCGCCCCGAGTTCACCGCACCGATAATGCTCCACTACCTGGCCCATTCCGATGAAGTGGCGTTGCCGGCCCGCTGGCATTATGCTGGCCCAGTCTTTCGATACGACGGCGCCAACCCCAACGGCAATGGCCAATTCACGCAGATTGGCGCTGAGTTGATTGGCTCAACCAGCGTCATGGCCGATGCTGAGCTGGTGGGTCTAGCCGCCGAGATGCTGGATGCTGTGGGCGTCCAGGGATATGAAGTAAGGTTGGCGGACCTGCAAGTGTTGCACGATCTGCTGGACACAGTAGGCATATCCGACCGTGCCCGGACATTTATTATCGGCATCATCCCGGAACTCCGCAATGGCATTGGTAATAACACGTCATTGTTGGAACGCGCCCAGTATCTGCACCTGACCGGCAACAGCCCGCAAGAACACGACTTGAGGGCTGCGGTGGCCGGTCTGGACGACGATCTAGCCAGGCAAGTGCTGCGCGGATTCCTGCACTGGAGCGGTGGCGGCGAAGTGGGGGTGGGTCAACGAGACCCGGACGAAGTGATCGAAGGGCTGCTGCATAAAATACGGGGCAGCGATGATCGTGACGGACTGGAGCGGGCTCTCAATCTGGTATCCGTTGTGACCAGGATACACGGTGGGGGGGTGGCCGCCATCAAGCAGGCCAGGGCAGTGTTAGGTCCGGCAGGAGCCAGGTCGGACGCTCTGGACCGGCTTTCGGAATTGATCGAGTTATTGCAGTGCTATCCGGGGCTGGCCGATAACCTGGTGTTAGACTTTGGACTGGCCCGAGGCATTGCCTACTACAACGGTATTACCTTCCAGGTAACGCACCCAGGTTCCGGTGCCACCCTGGGCGGCGGCGGGCGTTACGATGCCCTGGCCCGGGCGTTGGGGAGTGCCGAGACCGTTCCCGCGTTGGGGTTCGCCTGCAATCTAGACCTGCTGGCCCGTCTGGCTGGCGAGAACGCCTCCGGCGACTGGTCCGGACCTGCCGGCCTGCTTAGCTGGCCATCGTCAGCGCTGGTTATCGCGGAAGTACCGGGGAGCCGGATGAATGCTCTGGCAGCAGCACGGGAATTGAGGCACAGCGGTCTGAAGGTCGAGATGGCAGTTGGGGATGTGGCCCTTTCCGATGCCCTGACTTACGCTGCGAAAAACGGCCTCAGTCAGGTCGTGGTAGCGGGCCCGTCCGGGCCGTGGCAGGCTCACCAGGTCGGATCGGGTCGGTAATCAGACCTGCGCCCTTGCCGCCACCTGCTCTAAAAGGTAGGATAAGCTTATCGATTCCGCTGGAAAGCCAGTTGCAAAACCCGGGCCGAACCCGTGGTCCGCAGGGGAGGGGCGGTGTGCGCCTGTCCCGAGAACTTGCTGACTTGCTCAGTGACCTGGCCTCCAGTGCCCCGTCTCCACCATGAATTGTTAACAGTACGGTAGCGGTTGGTCACAACGGCAAAATGAGTGCAAGCAGTCAAAATAGCCATATCCTCCGCATGGTCCTGCCCAGCGACGGCGAACTTTCGGAATCTACCCTCAGCTTTATGAAGGACTGCGGGCTGGGCGTTCGCCGGCCCAGCGCCCGTCGCTACGCTGCGCACATCCCCGCCTTGCCGGGCATTGAGGTTTTGTTTCAGAGAACCGCCGACATCACCCACAAGGTCGAGGAGGGCAGCGCCGAGTTGGGCATTACTGGATTGGACCGCCTGTTGGAGTACCGCAGCGATGAAATTCGGGTTTCGGCCCTGATCGAGGACCTGGGCTACGGACGCTGTGATTTCGTACTGGCAGTGCCCGGCTCCTGGCTGGACGTTACATCGGTGGACGATCTGGCGGACCTGGCGTTGGCGTTCCACGAAAAGGGCACCCAATTGCGTATCGCGTCCAAATACCCCCGGCTACTGCGCCGGTATCTATTCGACCGGGGCATTAACTACTTCACCGTGGTTGCCGCCAGCGGCGCGCTGGAGGCTGCCCCCAGCGCCGGATACGCCGATCTGATTGCCGATATTACCGCCACCGGCACAACCTTGCGAGAGAATCACCTCAAGACTCTGGAAGGCGGCACCATCCTGGGTTCGCAGGCCTGCGTCATCGGCAATCCGGCCAATCTGGCCGCTTCCCAGGAGCGGCTGGACCTGGCGCGACGTTTGATGGAGTTGATGGAAGCCCATTTGCAGGCGGAGCCCTACTACCGCCTCACCGCCAATGTGAAGGGCGGCTCACCGGAAGAAGTAAGCGCAACCATACTGGCCCGACCGGAGGTTTCCGGGTTGCGGGGCCCCACCATCGCCAGGGTTTACAATATCCAGGAAGAAGACTGGTATGGCGTTAGCTTGTTGATCCGGAAAGGCCAGTTAATGGAGGCCGTCGACCATCTCCGGGACTGCGGCGGCATCGACATCGCCGCCTCTCAGGTCAGCTATCTGTTCAAAGGACAGTCCCAAGCCTACCGGCGATTGCTGGACAACACCCGCCTTTCGACCGGGATTGAGGCCTGAGATGCCAAACCTGCCGATGCACATATACCTGGCCCACCAGGTAGCGGAAGAGTTGGGCTGGGGCTACCTTCAGGACCACCGGGGTAGCTGCCTGCTGGGGTCAACGGCGCCGGACATCCGGGCAATGACCAGTTGGGACCGAGAACGTACCCACTTTGCCCCCCTTTCGGTCCAGGAGGCCGGAACGGGTACCCGCCGAATGTTTGAGCTTTACCCCCAGCTGGCCGATCCCCGCAAGCAATCGGCGCAGACCCGGGCCTTTGTCCTGGGCTACGTCAGCCACCTGACCGCCGATGAGGCGTGGATTACCAGCATGTTCCACACCAATTTTGGCGAGAGGAACCGGATTGCGGACACCGAGGTGGAAGCCCATATCTGGGACCGGGCGATCCAGCTGGATATGGACCGGAGGGTTTTCACCGAACTGGACGGCCTGGGCAATGCGGTGGCAGTATTACCTGAGTCTGAAATGGGTGTGGCCATCGAGTTTCTGGAGCAGGCGGTGCTGCAAGAATGGCGGGTGTGGGTGACCCAGTTCCTGGGTTGGGACTTTACCTGGGACCGGCTCAAACGGGCCATGAACCGAATGTATCGTGACAACGATGAAGTGCAACAAATTGTGGACGCGTTTCTACAAAGAATGCCCGAGAGTTTGGAAAGAGTCTACCAGCAGATTCCCCAGTGGGATGTAAAGGCTTATCAACAGCGAGTGGTCAGCGAGACCATCTCGCAGGTCCGGGAGTATCTTGGTGCGGCTTAATGTAGTCCATGGCCTGGAGCAGGCGGGGGAATTGCTCACCCGAGTCGATCCGCTGGACCTGAGGGCATTGCCGGAGGCAGTGCTTGAACGCACCCGTCAGGCCTTTGGGGATGGGGTCACACCAGAGCAGTCGGTGGTGCGCATCATCGACGAAGTGCGCCGGGAAGGGGACGCGGGGGTGCGGCGCTACGCCAAATTATTGGACGGCGCTGATCTGACCGAGTTCAGGATTGATAGCCACGAACTGGCCGAGGCCCGGTCCAGGGTGTCCGCGGAATTGGTCGCCGCTCTGGAGTTGGCGGCCCGGCGCATCCGAGACTTCCACCAGGCGACGCTGCCCCGCGACTGGGTCGACCTGAAACAGGGTCTGGGTGAGTTGGTGCGGCCCCTGGAGCGGGTGGGATTATATGCGCCCGGCGGCACGGCCGCCTATCCTTCCACGGTATTGATGACCGCTATTCCGGCGCGGGTAGCCGGAGTGAAAGAGGTGATTCTGTGCACTCCCCGGCGCGGCAACCAGCCGTTGAATCCGGCGGTGATGGTGGCGGCAGAGGTCGCCGGTGTCGATGCCATCTATCAGGTGGGCGGAGTGCCCGCCATCGCCGCGATGGCCTACGGCACTGAATCGGTCCCCAAAGTAGACAAGATTTGCGGCCCCGGCAACATCCTGGTGGCCTATGCCAAGAAGCTGGTGCGAGGCCAGGTGGACATCGACGGCATTTTTGGCCCCACCGAGACCATCGTCATTGCCGACGAGACCGCTCGGCCGGGATTCTGCGCCGCCGACTTGATCGCTCAGGCGGAGCACGACCCCCTGGCCACCGCGATTCTGGTGACCACCTCCAGGGAGTTGGTTGGGAAGATCGAGGCCGAACTGGAAAAACAGCTAGCCACCCTTTCCCGAGGGGAGATGGCCCGCGCCGCGCTGGAGCGACAAGGGAGGGTGGTGCTGTTGGACTCTCTGGAAGAGGCGGTGGAGTTAGCCAACCGCATTGCCCCGGAGCACCTGTGCTTGATGATCGCCGACCCCTGGGCCTGGGCGGGTAAAGTCAGAAATGCGGGCGGACTGTTCCTGGGAGAGTTCTCCCCCGAGGTTATGGGCGACTATATCGCCGGCCCCAGCCACGTCATGCCCACCGGAGGCACCGCCCGGTTCAGCTCGGCGCTCAGCGTGCACCAGTTCTTGCGCACGATGCCGGTAGTGGGACTGAGCCAGCACACCTTCAGCAAGCTGGGCAATGCCGCAGTCCAGATTGCCAACGCCGAAGGGTTGAACGGCCACTCAGAAGCCGTTCGGATTCGAATGAATTATTTGAAAGGAAAGCAATGAGTCAGGTGCGAGAACTGCTGGTGCCTCACCTGCGCCACCTTGACACTTATCAAGGCGTCGACCCGATGGAAGTTCTGGCCGAACAGGCAGGAATCCCGCTGGAGCAGGTTGTCCGCTTGAATGGGAACGAAAACCCCTACGGGCCATCACCCAAGGTGGTCAAAGCCCTGGGCTCCTTTGAACACTACAATCATTACCCAGATCCGGGACAAAGGCGGATGCGGCACTCTTTGTCCGGGTACCTGGGCGTTTCTCCGGAACGCATCGTTTGCGGCAACGGCAGCGACGAACTGATCGATATGCTGCTGAGGATGTTCGTCGGTCCCGGAGAGAACATACTGCTCCCCACGCCAACCTTTGGGATGTACGCCTTCAACGCAGAAGTGGTGGGAGGCGAGGCGATATCAATCCCCCGGGATGAGAATTTCGAGATCGACCTGGAGGCGGTGAAACTGGCGCTTAACTCCAAGACCAAGGCCATCTTTCTGGCTTCTCCGAACAACCCCACCGGCAACATCGCCACCGAGGTCCAGATTCGCGCACTGCTGGACACTGGCGTTATTGTGGTGGTGGACGAGACCTACTACGAGTTTTGCGGCCAGACCGTCCTTCCGCTATTGGACCAATACCCGAATCTGGTGGTGTTGCGGACATTCAGCAAGTGGGCCGGGCTTGCCGGGCTGCGCATCGGTCTGGGAGTAATGGACCCCGAGATTGCCCGGACCATGATGAGCATGAAGCCCCCGTACAACGTCAATCTGGCCGCCGAAATTGCTTTGCTGGCTTCCCTGGACGACCGGCCCACCCTGATGGAACGAGTGCGCGCCATCGTCATGGAGCGGGACCGAATGAATGTTCGCCTGAGGGCAATCCCAGGCATAGAACCCTGGCCGTCACGGGCCAATTTTATATTGTGCCGCCTGCCCGAGGGTCGCGGCAAGGCGATTTTTGAAGGACTCTGCCGGCGGGGGATCTTCCTGCGTTACTTCGGCAGTGACCGGCTGAAAGACTATGTCCGGGCCAGTGTCGGCCTGCCCAATGAGAACGATACCATGATTCAGGCTCTAACCGAGCTGGTGGGAGGATAGCCAGGTGCAACCGCGAGGGCCTTCACCGGCCCGTACCGCTTCGCTGAAGCGCAGTACGGGAGAGACCAGCATAACTCTATCGGTCAATCTCGATGGGCAAGGCCAATACCAGGTCGATACGGGCAACGGCTTCCTGGACCATATGATCGGCCAGTTAGCCCGTCACGGTTTATTTGACATAACCTTGCAGGCCAGGGGTGATGTTCACGTCGGTTGGCACCATCTGGTGGAGGACACCGCCATTATGCTGGGCCGGGCCTTTCGCGAGGCGTTGGGGGAGCCTCGAGGCATCCGGCGGATGGGCCACGCCATTGTGCCGCTGGACGAGACCCTGGCAATGGTGGCGCTGGACTTCAGCGGTCGAGGTTACGCGGTGGTTGAGACGACCCTGAACCACGTGTTGGTGGAGACTTTGTCGGGAGACCTGATCCAACATTTTCTTGAAGCCTTCGCCATTGAAGGGCGGATCAACCTGCACGCCCGGGTATTGGCCGGTGTCAGCCCGCACCATAAGGCCGAGGCGTTGTTCAAGGCCCTGGCCCGGGCCCTGCGAGACGCAATAGAACCTGACCCCAGAGCGCCGGGTCAGGTTCCCAGTACCAAAGGTACTTTAAGCAGCTAGGTCTAAGACGTTAACGGACGACCTTTGCGGGAGATGAATTCCGGGAAAGCCTCCTCCGCCCGGGCCCCTCGCGCCACATTGGTGGTGTAGTCCCGCTCATTAGACCACTGGGTTTCCAAATCGGCCCCCATGTCCTGCAGCAACAGGGCCTTGACCCCAATCACTGAGTCGCGGCGGTTCATAGAGGCGTCAAATGGCATGGGCCTGGTGCCATTAACCGACGGGTATTGCTGGCAGAAGCCGGGGAGCGCATTGCGAAAATCCCAGGCTTTTGCACCAATTAGAGCACAACCTGGCCTGGTGTATGCCGGAAACCCATAGTATAATCGGCCTTGTTTTGCACCATCCTCGGCCTGGTTCGGTTGAGGGGTGCCACCAGAGGATTTGCGGCATTGGATGATGTAATTGTGGTGGGGGCGGGGCCGGCAGGTAATTATGCGGCGCTGGGATTAGCTAATCGCGGATATTCGGTAACCGTTATTGACTGGCGGCAAAACATTGGCGACAAACCCTGCACTGGTATCGTTGGTCAGGAATGCCTCTCCAGATTCCCCATTGACCCCGCTCTGGTCTACCGCAGGGCCAGTTCGGCTAACGTGGTATCACCCGAAGACCTCAGCCTTCGCCTAGATGCCCGGTCGCCTCAGGCCTCAATAATTGACCGGGTTTCCTATGTCGCTTCCTTCGCTGAACGGGCCCAATCCGCGGGCGCCAGATATCTGTTGGGGCAAAGGGTGCTCCAGATAGTGCCCGAAGCCGGGTGGGTCAGCGTGTCTACCGAAGACAGGACTTGCCGATCCCGGTCAATGGTGCTGGCTGCTGGCTTCGGTTCTCCGTTAGCGCGTCAGCTGGGACTGGGATCAGTCCCGGACCACGTCTCGGGGGTACAGGCCCTGGTGGCCACCAACAACATTCAGGATGTGGAAATCTACCTGGGCCAGAACGTAGCGCCGGGCTTTTTCTCCTGGGTGGTGCCCACTTCGCCGGGGCACGCTCTGGTGGGGCTGCTCACCCGAAGAAGAGCACCGGCCCACCTGGCTAAATTCCTGCAGTTATTGAGACACGCCGGCAAGATCACCGAGGTGCTCAAAGAGCCCGAGTGCTGGGGAATTCCGCTGCGACCATTGAAACGGACCTATCGCGACCGGATGCTGGTGGTCGGAGACGCCGCCGGGCAGGTCAAGCCCACCACCGGAGGCGGAATTTACTACTCACTGCTGGCCAGCGAAATCGCCGTTGAGGTGCTGGGACGGTCCCTGCTGGCCGATGACCTGTCCGCGGCGGCCCTGAGCGAATACCAGGCCAGGTGGAAAAATCTCCTTAACTACGAGCTGGAGGCTGGCTACTCGGCAAGGCGCCTTTTCGAGTTCCTCACGGACCAGCAGATCAATTCGCTGATACGGCAGGTTACCTCCAATGGTCTGCACCAGGAATTGATCAACTCCTCCGAGTCGTCTTTTGACTGGCACAGTCAGGTCATTGGCAAGATTATGCGCAATCCGGCGGTAAGCGGAATGCTGCGGCTGGTCAATCCCCTTTTGGCCAAGTTCGCGCCCGCCTCCGATCTTCCCCTGGCCCTGGCCGCTGCCAATTCCAGCCACGTTGATCCCTCAGCCAGGGCCGCCCTCTGACCAGATCAACTTGACATTATCCTTTCAGGCGTCCCGCCTATTCTTACCGGTTCACCAGCTTCCCGACGGTACTTGCGAATGTCCCGCCGGTTCCAATCATGGACCGGTCCAGTTATAGGCCGGTCCAGATCACCACCTGCTCTGACGTCCACGGTGAACATTTGACAGGATTGCAACAGTAGACGATCATAAAAGTTGAGAAAATAGTCCTATTCTGCTGACCAGCTCCCGTTGGACCGGTTATTTAGAGTGCATCCGAGGCCGTACTATCGAGTCGTATTCGTCGCATTCTTTGCTGGTCTTTTTGCTTTTGGACTGGTGGGCACCTCGCTGGCTCAGACCCGGGCTCCCCACGTGCTGGTGCTCCGGGTTGAAGGCGTGATCAATCCGGTCAAAGAGCGGCTGGTCCAACGGGCCATTCAAAGAGCGGAAAATGATGGAGCGGCTCTGCTGGTCATCGAGCTGGACACTCCTGGTGGATTGCTGGATTCCACCCTGAAAATCGTCGAGGCTATGCTGGAAACCAGCGTGCCGACGGTGGTCTTCGTGTCGCCCCGGGGCGCTCAAGCCACCTCAGCCGGAACCTTCATTACCGCGGCGGCCCATTTTGCAGTGATGGCGCCCGCGTCTAACATTGGAGCGGCGACGCCGGTATCCGGCGCTGGTGAGGACTTGCCGGAGACGCTGGCCAACAAGGCGACCAATGATGCGGCGTCGAAGATTCGCAGCATCGCCCAGGCGCGAGGCCGTAACGCCGCCAAACTTGAAGAGGCGGTTCGCCAGGCGGCATCCTTCACCGCGATGGAAGCGGTGGAACTGGATGTGGTTGACTTCATAGCTGAGGACCTGGAGGATCTGCTGGCTCAGCTGGACGGGCAGAAGGTGTCAACCAACTCCGGAACCTTGACTCTGGACACCCGGGATTTGCCCGTCAGGAGAGTAAATGAAAGCTTTCTGGATCATTTCCTGGAGTTCATTTCCGATCCCAATGTGACTTTCATCCTGATAACCATCGGCGGTCTGGGACTCGTCATAGAATTGTTCAATCCGGGTCTTTACGTCCCGGGGGTAGTGGGTGTTATCTCCTTACTGCTGGCCTACCTGGCCCTGGGGAACCTGCCGGTCAACTGGGCCGGGGTCGCCTTCATACTGCTGGCAATTGGACTGGGGGTGCTGGAAACTCAGG
>DASTLM010000279.1:0-8990 GCA_035714945.1 Dehalococcoidia bacterium
CGGTAATGCCCAGGCCGGCAGGTGTATTAAGGGGCAGCAAGGGTAAAAACACGTAGAGACTCGTAATCAAGAATACCGCAGCCAGAGGGAGCGTGACTCCCACAGAGCCGAGGAGATAAAAAACGCCCACTATCGAGATCATGCGAATGCTTATGGTAAGCAGAAAAGTGGCTGCCCAGGTCCTGAGGGTAGTTTCCTTAACTGGAGCGACAGCAGCAAACATAAACCCAATGATGCGTCTTGCCTTAGCGGATGTTCTTCCCCAGATCTGGTAGGTCAGCCATCCCGCTATCACTATGGCTACCACAGCCAACCCCAATAACACGGTGAACTCACTACTGATACCCCCTAAAATGAGGCGCCCATTACCCACCCAGACCAGGGCTATGACAACAAGAGAAAGATTGATGAAAATATCCTGGGCGCGAGCGATCACGAGACTGGGTATGCCTTGGAGGAAGTCTGGCGACACACCGTATCGTCTCAACAGGACGGGGTAGGAAATCTCACCGCTGCTGAAAGGAAGCAGGTTGACCATCAGGGTATGGACCGAAACTATGCCGTAAAATTTGGACAGGCTCCCCCGATTAACCAGGAGCTGAAACCGCCAGGCCCTGAAAAAGTAGGTGCAAATTGCCAGCCCTACGTAAACGGCCAGGTCAGCATAGTTTATATTCCCGAAGCTCTCCCAGACATTCCCCAGACCAGCCCAGGCAATGATTGCCGCAAGGATGGCTGCTCCTATGATTGTCCCAACTACCAGCGAAGACAACCACCGCTTCTGGGCGCCTTTGATCTGTCCCAACTTGACCCCCATGGCTAGCAGACCTCGGCGTCTTGTTGAAGAGGCATTCAGTGAGACCCCGGGCCCGGTTTGCGTCCTGACATCGCAAATATAGAAAACCGGAACCCCAGCAGGAACCACGCCGACTGTACCAGGGTCCTGGAGACCCAGGGAGGCCGGCAGAAAGTAAGGCCATTCTGGATGCTCTCCTCAGATTCACCTTCTCTGGTCCGGCCAACGAGTTGAGGCAGGATGTTTACCGCCCGCGCCACCATAGGGTACCCATCAAAGAAACGCTTGAAGCCATGAAACTCACCCCTTTGCATTAGCTTCAGCGCCGTCAAATTGTCGCGGACTGTCAATGGCCCAAAGGACCCAAGGTAGTCAATCCTGTTGTGGTCAAACCAGCGGAGGACTTCACCGGCCGTATGCTGACTTTCGTGAGGGATGCCAAAGGCATCGTAAAGTATAATGTCCGACTTGTCGTGGCGGTTCCTTTGGAGTCCTTGACAGGTGCCGGGGAAGAGGCGCTTTGCCCAGGTAACTCTCTGGTCAATATCATCCCCAGCTAACGACTTTACGATAAATTGCTTGGCGTTATGGCGAAGCCGTCCAAAACGGTTGTACAGGCTCACCATTACTATTCCGCCGGGCCGAAGCACGCGACAAAGCTCCTGGAAGCCGCTATAGGGGTCGGGGGTATGGTGCAGTACCCCCATGCTATATACGTAATCAAAGCTAGCGTCGGGAAGGTCCAGACCGAGCACTGACCGTTTCTCAAATCTGATGTTGGTCAAGCCTTCCTTTTTGGCGTATTCGGCGCCAATCTTCAGGGAAGGACCGGACAGGTCAACGGCGGTTACCTGGGCGCCTCGCCGCGCATACCAGCAACTGTACTCGCCGGTGCCACAACCGGCGTCCAGCACTTGCTTCCCCATATAGTCTTCCGGCCTGATTCCCAACAGCATAAGCCGCATGCCCATCTCATCTTCGGCCTTTTGGGCTTTGTCCTCAATGGACGGGAAAGGGTGCTGCTCATACATCCTGATTACGCTGGCTTCGATCTCGGCAAATCTAGTTCCGTTCATCTTTAGTTCCGTCTTGCTTCCGTTCATATTCCTGGTCCCCGGCTCTTGTTCCACGTCCCCGGCTTTTATCCCACGCCTTTGGAGGTCCCGTTTAGCTGTGGACTTCAGCCCTCGCCGAGGGGACGAGAGCCCTGGTGATTGGCATTGGATTCTTGACTAGAAAGTTGCCAATGGCCAGATAATCAAGGTGTCCCATCTTGAAGGCACGAATCGCGTCGGAAGGAGTGCAAACTATAGGCTCTTCGTGGATATTGAAGCTGGTGTTCACAACAGTGGGTAAACCGGTCAGTTTACGATATTCATCAATTATCTTGTAGTAGCTAGGATTGTCATCCTGGCTCACCAGCTGAGGCCTGGCAGTGTTGTCGATATGAACCACTCCCTGACAATGCTCCTTCATCCAATCGGTACAGTTGAAGGTGATGGTCATGAACCGGGCGGCATCCTCTGCCCCTCTTACATCCTTAAAGCACTGGTCTGTGTACTTTTGCAGCGTAGAGGGAGCAAAGGGCATAAATTCAGTACGGTCTAAACCTTTGTTCAGCCAGTCGTTAACCGAATGATCCGTAGGCTGGTAGAGAATTGACCGGTTCCCCAGAGCCCGGGGCCCGTATTCCATTCTCCCATTGAACCTGGCCACTACATAGCCTTCACTCAACAGCCTCGCTATCTGGTACTCAATGTCCTGGTGACTGGTATATTCCAGGCCGTTCAGTTCCAGATCCCGCTCGATAGCTTCATCAGAGAACTGCGGCCCAAAGTAGACCTGTTCCAGGCAGCGAGAAACCTCCAATTCCTCCGGGGCGTGACTCCCATAATAGTGGGCCAGGGCTGCGCCAGCGGCTATACCGTCGTCACCCATGGCCGGATGAATAAACACGCTGTCTACCGTATCCAGTTCATGGAGCCGCTGGTTAACCTTTACGTTGGCGAACACTCCCCCGGCCAGGGCTAATTGGCCGAGCCCGGTCCTCTGCGTCCAATACCTTATGTATTCCGTGACCACCTCTTCAAGGAAGAGCTGAATACTGGCCGCCAGGTCTGCGGGAGAGAAATCTTCGGGCAGCAAGTCCTTGATTCGCTTGATAGCATTGGAGCCAAATAACTTGCTGGAATTGATAATCCTCCCTTCTCTCAGGACCATTAGCGACCGGAAGATATCCACATGTTTAGGTTCTCCATAAGCGGCCAGCCCGGTAATTTTCCCTTCATGCTTGTGGGTGGTGAAGCCACAGATGTGGGTGACATAGGAGTAAAAGTTGCCGATGGAGTTTAGGCTACTGTTTTGACTGAGCTTTTCGAACCTTCCGTTACGGACGGCGTAGACGGCAGCCGAGAGCCCGTCGCCACCTCCATCCAGTGTCACCACTGTGGCATCCCGGTATGGAGCGGAATAGTAAGCTGAAGCAGCGTGGGATAGGTGATGATCAACAAAATCTACTGGGCAGCTAATACCAAATTCCCTTTTCAAAATCAGGGGAATTTGGCGCCGGCGGTTGGCAAAAATCGGGTTACGCAAGGAATAATATAGTTTCTCCAAAAATCCCAGTTTTACCGCCAGGGGACTGATCTTGAAGGCCGCTGACATAAACAACGACCTGAAGAAATTGTTTCTCGTCTCATACCACCCCTTGAAGGGGACAATGGCGTTGACGAGATAGTTATTTCTAGTCGCCACGGCAACCTCGTCAATGTCTGCCGGTCCAAGATTGGCAACCTCCAGAACCGTTCGGATGGCCTCCCTGGGAAAACCGTAGGCCAGTTTAGAACGGATCACGCGTTCCTCGCCCACGGCCGCGATGATCTTTCCATCCTCCATAATGGCCGCCCCACTATCAATTGCATCGTGAATTCCCAGAATTCTCATGGGTCACACTCCAGAGTCAAATCTGGCTTATCAAATTTGAAAAACCAGTAGCTCTACCAGAGCCTTCATTATGCCTTTTATACCTTGACACCCCGAATCAGGTAGGTGGCGGAACCGATCTTTCCATTATGAAAGTGAGCATGCTCCCGGTTAACCAGAGCGGCTTGCTCTATGCCAGCCTCTTCCATGAATTGGAGTACCTCTCGATCGGTGTGGTACTGCACATGTCCCCGCTCGAATGCTCGGAGGAACCTGTCCCATAACCACACCCAGGGACAGTCCTCCCGGTTCGAGTCTCGTATAAGTAACTGGCCACCAGGTTTCAACACGCGTCGCATCTCGGAAATAGCACGTACTGGCGTAGAGTAATGGTGGAATGAATTGGTGCAAATAATGGCACTAAAGGTATTTTCAGGGTAGGGTATTGCTTCTGCATCGGCTACCCGCAAGTCCACGTTTGGGATGCCCCGTGCCATCTCGGCGGCCCGCGCTACCATCCCCGGAGAAATATCGATTCCACAAGCCTTGCCGCCGGGGACTTGCTGCGAAGTCCTGATTACCGCCCAACCTGTACCACAGCCAACGTCCAGGAACCAGTCACTCTCGTCAAGAGAAAGCCTGTCCAAGACTTTTGCCTGTCCGTCGGTTAACCAGTGGCTCATCCGCCCCCGGTCATAGGTTTTAGACCACTGGTCGAATTTCTTAACGTTTTTCTGGTTCTGTTGAACTCCCAATTCAGTCCTCCGAAATCTTACAGAGCCCGGTGCCATCCAGCATAGGCACGAAGGCCACGAGCCACATCGTGTTGGGGAACGAATCCCACCTCCTGATGGGCTCGAGATATGTCAAAAGTGGTATTGCCTGGAAAAATCGTAGAGGCCAACGGGAAAAGGGCGGTTCCCGACGCAGGGGACAAAAAACGACTTCGCCCAAAAGCCCTCAACCCGCCATTAGCCATACCGGGACTTGAAGCCGGGAAACGCAGGTATTGGGGATGGTGGCTATTTCCAATACCAGGAGTTCCAATACCAGGAGTTCCAGAGAAACTGGCCTCTCATCTCCGATTATTATAATGCATTTACGGGCGATGGGGGCCTCCTTCGGCGGGGAGAGTTCCAATGCGTCCACCAAGCCGTCAATATATACACAGTGCCTGAGAGTAGAGCCATTCCCCACTAAAAACAACCGCTTTCTTTAAAACTACGACAGAATCCAGGGACTCGTCGGTAAAGGGCAGATCATCGGGCCTTACAACATGCATCTCTACTTCCAGCAACTTCCTCATTTCCTCAAAGGGTTCAGGCCCAGGCTCTCCGATGTCGGCCCACTGCTGGACCGTCTGGAGAGGATCGATGGTATCGTTCCATTGAGGGCTGGTATCCGGGCATTCCAGGTTTAATGCCTGCGGTCCTCCCCGATCCACCACGAGGCAAGGGCATCCACGGCAAATTGGGGATTGTCGGCCCAGTTGCCGATCAGTTCTTTATCCCTGGTGTCGATGCTGATCACCGGTAGACCCTCCGCCATGAAGGCTTTCCGCTGGGCTTCAATCCCCAGGTCCACGACAAAATGCGTAGTTGGTCTTGGCCGGCTTCTAATCGTCCCCATGTGTTAATTCAATGCGCGCCAGCGACTCCGATCATCATTCCTGAGCGCCTACCAGTCCTTGTTCCCAAGACTCTGGACATGGCTGTTATGGCCGAGCAGCTACCCCGGTCCACGTCGCGCAATGGGAAAATTCGAAGCGATCTCATGCCAGCACCCAGGCCCTAGAGAAGCCATCTATCACGATCTGGAAGTCACCAACCAGCATCCCAAGACTTTCGTTTGGAGCAAGAACCCTGACGAAATTCTGGCGACCATCGCCCGTTTTTGTAATCGAACTTCCGGGACACCACAATAGCCGGCCTGGCACCCGTAGGAAAACCCCACCCCGATGTACAGAGTTTACCTCTAACTAAACCAGGGGGCAACACTCTGTCCCCTTAACCTGCGGGGTTCTAACCTTTACTGAACCGTTACCGACCCTTTCTTTCAAGTATTGGAGCAGCATCTAGTAGCTGAGGAATATTCTCATGGAACAGCATACATCCATCAATCGAGAGAAAATAGGTTCAACCAGGAGGCTCAAGCCTGGTGGGAAACTCCTCATTTCAGTTGCAGCAATATTGATATTGGGGTTGATTCTCCCATTTGCGACTAAAGATACGTTCGTGACTGCAGGTCAGGCGGAAAGTGCGAGCAGTGTAGGGAAATGGGGGCGGCTGGTATTGAGCTTTGCCAACGCCAGCTATGAGGGCAACCCCTTTGAGCTGGAGATGGACGCCACCTTCACCCACACCCAGAGCGGCGCCACCCTGCGGCTGCCGGGCTACTACGCTGGCAACGACACCTGGAAGGTGGGGTTCATGCCCACCCGCACTGGGGAATGGACCTACGTTACCACGTCCCCGGACGGGGACCTGAATCGGAAGACGGCATCCCTCACCGCGGTGGACTCGGGGAATCCCGGCATGCTCAAAGCAGCTAGCAACTATTCCAGGAAGTGGAAATACTCCGATGGTCCCTACGTGGCGCCCCTGGCCTTCCGGTTTGACGTCTTCCAGGAGGAGGGCACTATCCAGCGTTTCACCCGGATCGCCGATTTCCTCAACGATGACGTTCAGGGCCAGATGCTGGAGTTCACCTTGCGCAACCAGGTCTACGCCGACGCGTCCCAGCGCAAGTTGAACCTGGCCCGGTGGGACCGGCTGGAGGAACGCATGGAGGTGCTGGCCCAGCGAGGTCTGGGAGTCCACCTGATGCTCTACAGCGACGATGCTCAGGAACCCACCTGGGGCGCCGGATCCCCGGAGGAGCGGCTGCTGATCCGCTATCTGGTGGCCCGGCTGGCGGCTTACCCGGTGGTAATATTCAACTCGGGGATCGACCTGGCCGAGTACCGGGACCGGGCCTGGGTGGACTGGTTCGGTCAGCAGGTGCGGGCCCTGGATCCTTATGGACATCCGGTGTCCAGCCGCTACGGGGGCGGGTCCGGCAACATGGTGATGGCCGGTCAGACTTTCGACAGCCGGGGCGACCGGCTGGCCATCCTGGAGGACATGACCAGCTATTTCCAG
Source organism: Dehalococcoidia bacterium (assembly GCA_035714945.1). Classification (GTDB taxonomy): domain Bacteria; phylum Chloroflexota; class Dehalococcoidia; order Lucifugimonadales; family UBA3495; genus Casp-Chloro-G3. The sequence goes on from DASTLM010000279.1 coordinate 6,859, forward strand.
GCAGCCAGCATTCCCGTGAGCATGGATGATGCCTGGAGTGAGAACGCCCCCGAGGCAGCGAAGAGGGGGAAGGACTTCAGCGAGCACGACATTCGCCGGGCCATCTGGAAGACGGTGATGGCTGGGGGACTGGGGGCCATCATCCGCGGGTCGGTGTTTCAAAATGAAGATATGTGGTTCCGCATGGCCGACTTTGAAACCGACCTGGAGTCGGAGCAGTACTTGAAGCTGATCAACCCCTTCATCGCCTCCAGGCTGGGGGATACCTTCGGCCAGATGGTGCCGGAGCAATCCCTGGTCTCTCGCAGCGGTGGAAAATATGCTCTGGCCGATCCTGCTCGCACGAAAATCCTCTATTTCCTGATTGGCCGGCATGACCGGTATGACTCCGGGGATGGGGGCCCGATAACGGTACATCCGGGGAGTCTGGGCGCCGACTACCAGGCCCTCTGGTTTGATCCCCGCACCGGTAAGGAGACCAGCATTGCTTCCCTGGCGGGGGGCACAGACCATACCCTGAATCCGCCCAGCACCGATGATTGGGTGTTGTTGCTGACCCAGGGGTCAGTTGCTCCTCCCGCCATTAACCAGGCCCCCAAGGTGAACGCCGGAGCGGACCAGAGCATTACCTTGCCCAATGCCGCCAGCCTCAAGGGCACCGCCTCCGACGACGGGTTGCCCAATCCGGACGGGGCCTTGACCTTGCATTGGACCAGAGTCTCCGGGCCCGGCACGGTGACCTTCGGCAGCGCCACGAGTCTAAATACCACCGCCAGCTTCTCAGTGGCGGGAGACTACGCCCTGCGCTTGACCGGCAGCGACAGCCTCCTGTCCTCCACTGCCGACGTAAACGTTACGGTCAATGCGGCTCCTACCGGCGCCCTGGAGGTGTCCAACCTGACGGTAGCATCGGGTAAAGCCTATCAGATAATGCCGGGTCTGGCGGTGAGTGATCCGGTTTATATTGACCGGAGCTACACCTACAGCAGCGTACCGGCCCTGGTGCAGGGCAAGACCTACCTGCAGACCGCCAACAACGACAAAAACCGGACCGATTCCTCCTTCCTGCGCTTGACGGTGAACCAGGATGTCAGGGTGTACGTGGCCTACGACAAACGGGCCACCGCCCTGCCTGGCTGGCTGAGCGGCTGGACCAATACCGGCCAGACCCTGGCCAATACTGATGTGCCTCTGGCCCTTTACTCAAAGGATTTTGCCGCTGGCAGCATCACCCTGGGCGGCAACCTGGCGACGCCGGCAGCGGGGGCTGGCAGCAACTACACGGTGGTCATCGAGGGTAAGGGCGGCGGGGCCAACCAGCCTCCGGTGGCGGATGCTGGGGCGGACCAGACGGCCAAACTGATGCCACCGGCTATCGTAGCGCTGAACGGGGTAGTCAGTGACGACGGGCTGCCCAACCCGCCCGGGGCGGTGACTACCACCTGGTCCAAGCTTAGCGGGCCGGGAACGGTGACCTTCGGCAAAACCGGTTCACTGAGCACCACCGCCAGCTTCTCGGTGGCGGGAGATTATGTTCTGCGTCTCACCGCCAACGATGGTCTCCTGTCCTCTTCTGATGAGCTGGCCGTTACCGTCAATCCGGCACCGGCCGGACCGTTGGCGGTGTCCAACCTGACGGTGGCCTCGGGTGCAGCTTACCAGGTGCTTGGCGGCGTTACCGTGGGTGATTCGGTCTATATCGACCGGAGCTACACCTATAGCGGCGTCCCGACAGCCATTCAGGGGGAAACTTTTATCCAGACCGCCAACGATGACAAGTACCGGACCGAGTCATCGTTTCTGACCTTCTCGGTAGACCGGGATGTCATGGTATTCGTGGCGTACGATTCCAGGGCCAGTTCTCTACCCGGCTGGCTGTCTGGTTGGACCAACACCGGCCAGACCCTGGTCAACACCGACGTGCCCCTGAACCTTTATTCCAAGCCATTTGCCGCTGGCCCCATTACCCTGGGCGGTAATATGGCTACCTCAGCATCAGGGGCTGGCAGCAACTACTCGGTAGTGGTATCGGCACAATAACGAGACACGGGTAAGGATAGGTGGTGGTCCGAATTTTCAGTGAGGTGGTGGTCGGAGGGTGCACGCCAGTTTTTAGGGAGACATAATAATGC
>DASTLM010000280.1:0-8738 GCA_035714945.1 Dehalococcoidia bacterium
GATCCGGATCAACCCAAGCTATTGAGGCGCAGGTGGATCGCCCCGGACAACTCCCCGAGGCCGGGGTCTAGGCAGAGGTTCCGGACGTGATTCCATATGACCTGCGAGATAGTTTCGTTGCATATGTGGGACGGGCCATTGTTAGAGAAGGCGGCTCAGTCTGGGCGGCCGAAAAAGTCACCAGCGGTCTCCTGGGCCACGGGGGGGTGCGGATTGGCTGAAACATTACTGGGATGACGACCTGCGCCACCTGGAGCTGGAAAAGTACAGCCCATTACGCCTGGTCGAGAAGAACGGTGCTGTAACCGCGGAGAACGAGGGGGCTTCAGTGGAGGGTGGGGGCATGTTGGTGGAGATAGGGGGGCTCGAACCCCCAACCTCGGCATTGCGAACGCCGCGCTCTCCCAATTGAGCTATATCCCCAGGGTAGTCTCTCCAGTTGTCCCTGAATTCAATTTTGTTTTCTGGTCGTATATTTTCTGATCGACAACTGGAAATTCACCGGTACCAACCGGACCGGCAAGGGGCGCAATCCCCCCAACTGATAGCATGGTAAGTCCCCCCAATAATTCCTGTCAAGTCGAGTTAACCGCCTTTACTGGATCTGCCAATCAGGTCTGGCGCAACGGGGGCAGCACCTCCGCCAACCAGGGAACCAGGTCCTTTAACACCATTGGCGGAATTTCGTGACCCATGTCGTACTCATGGTAGTCCGGCTGATAGCCCTCGCCCTCCAGGAACGACCTGGTGGCGCGAGCGGTATCCATCGCCACCATCGGGTCAGACCGGCCATGAGCGATGAATATGGGCTGATCCCGTCGGCCGGGCAACCGGGGCCGCAGCACCTCCGGATCGGGCAGCGACGCGCTCAGGGCCACCAGCCCGGCAAAGGTCTCGGGGAGTCCCAGGCCACATCGATAGGTCATGCCGCCCCCCTGAGAGAATCCCAACAAAGCTATTCGGCCCGGCGTGGCCTTCAACTGATGGAAAACCTCATCAAAGAAAACGCTCAGCAAGCTCTCCGCCTGTTGGAAGTCCTCAGCGGTAGCCTGACCGCGGGGCGGGTGCCACCCATAGCCGGAGATGCCCATACCGATGTCGAAAGGAATGGGCGCATTGGGGCAGGCGTACACATACCCCTCCCTTTCCATCGACGGCGCCAGGCCCGCCAGGTCCTTCATGTTGGCTCCAAATCCGTGCAGCATGACCACCAGGGGATAGCTAAGCTCTGGATCGTATCGGTCCGGGTATACATTCAAGTAGGTCAGTCCCTTGCCAGCGTGCTGTTCGGCCTTCATTGTCGGCGCTCCTGATCGGCGCTCCTGATCGGCGCTCCTGAATATAATTATCCCCGCCCATCCTACCATCAGATGCGGGTATAACCAACCCGGGGCAACCCCGAGGGTTACCATCGGCCAGCGGTGCGCTAGAATAACCACCATCCAATATACCAGACCTGATCGGGAGCGATTATGCCAACCATCTATCACTTGATCGACCAGGCCAGTTGGGAATCGGCCAGGTCTACTCCAGAACACCAGGCCGAGTCCCTGGCAACCGAGGGGTTCATCCACTGCTCCGAGAATGTAGACCAGATGCTGAAGGTAGCCAACCGTCTGTACTCCGGGCGCACCGATATGCTGGCCCTGGAGGTGGACAGCCAGCGTCTGACCTCCCCGGTCAAGCGGGAAGCCAGTCGCTCCGGTGAGATCTACCCCCACATCTACGGGCCGCTCAACACTGACGCGGTGATCAAGGTCTGGTCGCTCCCGCTGGATAACGATGGTAAGTTTTCCAGCGTGAGGGTCTAGAATGTCCAGCGGGTTAGACGGCAAAAGTCAGGGGCACAGCGTGCTGTGCCCACTACCCAGGGTCCATCAGGTCAACCAGCTACTGCTGCGCCAGCAAAAACTCCACCAGGGCTTCCACCTGTTCCTCGCTCAGACTGGCGGTCAGCGCGCTGGTCATCAGTCCCGGTATCGACCGTTCGACCCCCTCGGCAATGAAGGCCTCGGGCGTTCTGATGGACTCGGCAATGTAGTCGCGGGCGGACACGCCGGGCTTCCGGGTGGCGCCGTCGGTGCCGATATGGGTCAGATCCGGACCCACCATTCCGGCGCTGATGCCCTCGATAGTGTGGCAGGCCAGACAGCCGCCCAATCCGGTGAATATCCCCTGTCCCTGGGCCACCAGGTCTGACCCGCCGGCCGGCTCCTCGACCACCATCTCGGTGCCGCCATCGGGAGTAACACCGGGCACCGGCTGCTCCATTTCCACTTCCTCATACCCACCGGCTTCACCGGGGTGCGTGTACGCAACCGCATTGGCGGCGGCAAAGTCCCGGGGGGACGGCTGAAAGGAGCCAAACAATGCCAGCACCGACGAGCCGGCCGCGATAGCTAACAACAATCCGGTGATGAAGACGGCGCCGAGCAATCGATTGTCGAACTTCAAGTGCATGTAAAACATGATGACAATGGCGAATTTGAGGGCCGACAAAGCGACCAGGGGCGCTATCACTACCCGGCTGCCCTTGAGGCCTTGAGGGACAACGATGAGAAACTCTACGGCGGTGATCACGAACAGAATTATCGCAATCGTCAGGTATTGCTTGAAGGTGGGATGCCGGCTGTCGTGGTGTTGCGGCGGGTGGGTGCTCATGTACCTTGCTCCTCAGATCGGGAAGGCCAGCAATGAAGGCTCAACCAGCAAGCCGGCGGTGGGACCGGCATCGAATCCACCAATGAGGTAGAGCAGCGTGAAGATTACAATCCACACAATATCGACAAAGTGCCAGTACAGGCCGGCAATCTCAACGTCCAGCGCCGTCGCCGGGCCCAGGCGTCCCTTCCGGCCCATGACAAACAGGCTCAACAGCCACACAATACCCAGCGTAACGTGGGCGCCGTGGAACCCGGTCAGGGTAAAGAAAGTGGTGCCAAACAGGTTGGTGTCGATCTTCAGCCCTTCGGCGCGGAAGGCGTTAAACTCATATATCTGGAAGCTGATAAATATGGCCCCCATGAAGGCGGTGGCCAGCAGCCACATCTGAATGCCCTTCTGGTCGTTCCGGTTGGTGGCGGCCAGTGCCTGAACCATGGCGAAGGAACTGCACAGCAGCACGAAGGTGCTGATGGTCGTCACCGGCACATCGATAATGTCGATGGGGTAGGGCCCCACGATGCTCTGTCCCCGGTAGACCATGTAGGTGGCGATTAACGAGCCGAAGAACAGGCAGTCAGAGCTTAGAAAGACCCACATCAGCAGCTTCCGGTGGTTCACGCCGGTGCTGGTGTAGGTGTGGTCCACATCAGTGGTGGGTAATTGTCCGCTGGCGTAAGCCAAGACTAGGGCCTCCTAATGGTGGGCTTCATGGTGGGCTTCATGGTGGGCTCCCGAGCCGTGATGGGATTCGGGCGCGGCCGGCTCCAGACTCCACCCGACTACTCCAATAAAGGCGATGGCTCCGCCGATAAACGGCACTGGGAACTTGATATAGGGCCAGGGAAACTCGATCAGGAAACCGGAGGCCAGCACCAATACCCCCAGGGCGGTGACGATGGGCCAGTAAGATGGGCTGGGCATGTGAATTGTTTGCGGGTCTACGTAGGATTCCGCCTCGGTGATGGGGTGACCCTCAGCCTCGGCCCGACGTTTGACCAACCAGTAATGGTCCAGACCCACCACCTGAGGGACTCGGGCGAAATTGTAGGCCGGCGGCGGCGATGCGATGGTCCACTCCAGCCCCGGAGCATCCCAGGGGTCGTGACCAGCCGCCTTCCCATTTTTCACGCTGGCGAGGAAGTTGACCATAAAAACCACAATCGCCGCAAAAATTACGAAGTAACCCACGCTGGCCAGCAGGTTCAACCAGTCCCAGCCGAAATCTGAGGTGTAGGTGTAGATTCGGCGAGGCATTCCGTTGAGACCCAGGAAGTGCATGGGGAAGAAGGTGATGTTCATACCGACGAACATCAGCCAGAAGTTCAGCTTGCCCAGACCTTCGTCCATCATCCTCCCGGTCATTTTGGGAAACCAGTAGTAAATACCCGCGAATAACCCGAAAATGGAGCCGCCGAACAACACATAATGGATATGGGCTACGATGTAGTACGTGTCCTGTTGTTGAGCGTCGGAAGGGGATACCGCGTGGGAAACACCACTGAGTCCGCCAATGATGAACAGGGCCACAAACCCGATGGCGAACAGCATCGGCGTTTTGAAGTCTATCGACCCGCCCCACATGGTGCCGATCCAGTTGAAAATCTTCACACCCGTCGGAACTGCAATGAGCATGGTGGTGATGGTGAACACCGAGTTGGCCACCGGCCCCAGGCCAACGGTGAACATGTGGTGACTCCAGACCGCCCAGCCCATAATCCCGATCACGATACCCGAGAATACCACCACCGGGTACCCGAACAGCGGCTTCCGGGAGAAAGTAGGTACGATTTCGGAAATTATACCCATGGCCGGAAGAATCAGAATGTACACTTCCGGGTGTCCAAAAATCCAGAACAGGTGCTGCCACATAATCGGGTCTCCGCCACCGGCGGTGTTGAAAAAGTAGGTTCCGAATAGCCGGTCGAAGGTCAACTCAATCAGACCGACGGTGATCACCGGGAAGGCCAGCACCAGTAATATCGAGGTCACCAGGGTCATCCAGACGAACAGGGGCATGCGCATCAGGCTCATGCCGGGAGCGCGCAGGTTGATAATTGTCACGACGAAGTTAAAGGCCGCCGCCAGGGATGCCACTCCCAACATCTGCAGACCCAAAGCCCAGAAGTCGATTCCAAGGCCAGAACTGAAGGGCTTTTCGGTCAGGTTGGCGTAGGAGAACCAGCCCGCGTCGGGTACCTGCTGCACCACAAAACTGGCGTGTATCAATAGCGAGCCAAACAGGAAGATCCAGTAGCTGAAGGCATTCAAGCGAGGGAAGGCTACGTCCCTGGCCCCAATGGCCAGGGGAATTATGAAGTTAAAGAAGGCAGCGCTCATCGGCATAATCGCCATGAAGATCATCGCCGTGGCATGCATGGTGAACATCTGGTTGAATACATCGGGGCTGACCAGGGTGTTGTCCGGAACGGCCAGTTGCATCCGGATCACGCCGGCTTCGATCCCGGCAAGCAGAAAGAAAGAGAAAGCGGTGACCCCATAGAGGATGCCGATGCGCTTGTGGTCAACGGTAGTAACCCAGCTCCAGAGTCCACTGGCGCTGGCCGGTCGGGCAAATACATCAGTTGCTGTGGCCATCTTTGCCTTCGCTGCTCCTATTAGCTGCGGTTATCGGCTGGTTACGAGTCGCGGATCCAGTCTACTTCAAGCTTAGCAGATACTCAATCAGGGAGGACACCTGGGCCTGCGACAGGCTGACGCGACCATCTTCCGTCTGGTAAACATTGGCCCGCCTGGCCATATGGTTGCCGGGCTTGATGTCCGCCGGGTTGGTCAGCCACGCTCGGAGGTTTTCCCGATTCAGGTCCACCAGGCCCGCCGCAAATGTTTGCCGGGTAGCCAGATCGGTCAGGTTGGGGCCGGGTGCGATGCCCACCTCGCTGTTGAGAAATCCCTGCATACGACCAGCGACGATTGCCGGATTATCGGCCCCGTTGGCGGTGTGACAAACCAGGCAGCCACCCACACCATTGAAGACCTGTTGGCCTGCCTGAGCCTCGGCCGATAACTGGGGCGTCTGCCCAAATCCAGCCACCCAATCGTCGTAGTCCTCCTGGGTCAGCACCTGCACCAGAAACTTCATCTGGGCGTGGGCGGTACCGCATAACTCGGCGCACTGCCCGTAGAAAGTGCCGGTCTCGTCGGCCAGAAACCACATCCGATTATTGCGGGTGGGTACCACGTCAACCTTGCCGGCAAGTTTGGGTATCCAGAAACTGTGGATTACATCGTCGCTTTGCAACAGGACTTCCACCGCCCGTCCCACCGGAATCCGCAACTCATTGGCAGTCGTGATAAAGGTGCCATTACCGTCAGCGTCGGGATATTCAAACTCCCACCACCACTGATGACCGGTGACGGTCACGTTCAGGGTGTTGTCGGCGGCGGAGGCGGGCAGTTGGTCTAACTCGAACAGCGTGGTCACCGACCAGATACCCAGGCCCAGAATCAGGATGGTTGGTACTATGGTCCAGGTTATCTCGAGCAGAGTGTTGCCGTGGGTCTGCTGGGGCAATGGCTGTCCCGGGCGGCGGCGGAAACGGATGGCGGCGTAGAGCAACGCCCCCTCCACCAGGACAAACACCGCCACCATGACCCACATGAGTACATTGAATAAAAGCAATTGCTTTTCCGCCACCGGGCCGGCCGTGCCAAAGGTGGACTGCCTGGCGTCGGCATCACAAGCAACCAGAAGAAGCGCCGCGGCCAAAAGGCCAAGAATCAGTAGGGGCTTGCCTTGAATCCACTGAATCGTGGATTTCAAAGTTTTATTCACTGGAACCCTGCGCTGGAACCCTGCGCTGGAACCCTGCGAAACGGAATCTGGACTGGGGAATCTGCCCTTTCGGGGGCGAAGGGGGCATCTGGCGTTTCTCCCAATTTGATCCGCCGAGTATGTGCAAAATTTCACTAGTGACAGACCATAGCACAGCGCCTTCAAAAATGTCAATGCAATTGATTTCGTGATGGCCGGCATATTTTGGCGTCGATTAGCCAGCAGCTACGGACCAAAATTTACCAATGGACCATGCTGTCTACCATCACCGCGACGAACAGCGATGCCAGGTAAAGCAGGGAATAAAGATAGACATTTTTGGCGCCGCTCCTGGTGTAGCTTCGCATCAATTGCCACACCATCCAGATGAATCCTCCCCCCAGGACCAGGGCGGACCCCAGGTACACCAGTCCCACCGCCGTGGTGATGGCGAACATGATGGTAAGCCCCACCAGAGCCAGCGTGTAGAAGAATATTTGCAGGGTGGTGTGCTCGACCGTCGTCACCACCGGCAGCATCGGTATGCCGGCTTCGGCGTAGTCGTCTTTGATCAACAACGACAACGCCCAGAAATGGGGCGGGGTCCAGAAGAAGACAATGGCAAACAGGTAAACCGCCGGGAGGTCCAGGCCACCGGTCACTGCCGCCCAACCCACCAGGGGAGGTATCGCTCCCGCCGCGCCGCCGATGACGATATTCTGCGGAGTGGTGCGTTTGAGCCAGCCAGTATAGACGAATACGTAAAATAGCGTCGCCGACAGGGTGAGTAGAGCCGCCAGCAGGTTGATCCAGGAGACCAATATGGCAAAGGCCATCACGTTGAGCGCAATGCCGAAAGCCAGGGCCCGGTGGGGGCTGATCCGGTTCCCGGCCACGGGGCGCAGCCGGGTGCGGGACATGCGCTGGTCAATGTCCCGGTCCAGGTAGTGATTGATGGCGTTGGCTCCCCCGGCCGCCAGCGCCCCTCCCAGCCATACCAGGCCCAGCAACAGCGGCGAAGGCAGGCCTTGTGCCGCCAGGAACATGCCGCCCGCCGCGGTAACCAGCAGCAGCACGACTATGGCCGGTTTGGTCAGCGTCAGGTAATCGTTGAGGGTGGACCGCAGCGACCCTGGACGCCCCGGAATGGCTTCCGCCGCTGGATGCAGGTTGGTCATGCAGTTGCTCCTTGGCTGACCGCCTCGGTCTTACCGGGATGGGTCAGGCTCAGGAATGCCGTCGCCGCCATTGTAGCCCAAACCCCGGTCCCCAGGGCCAGGTGCAGGGCCATCAAGAGAATGGGAAAACCCGACAGGACGGTCGCCGCGCCCACCGCGATCTGAAGAATGAACAGGGCCGCCACCGCCATCGACAGCATCTTCAGATCCAACGAGCGCTCCTTGCCTCGAAATCCCAGGTGGACACAATACAGCAGAAACACCCCGACAATCAGCGCGACATACCGGTGGCCCATGTGAACCGCCGCCGGAAGCCCCCGGGGGAACAGGTCTCCCTGGCATAGCGGCCAGGTAACGCAGGCCGCAGTCGCCCCGCTGGCAGTAACGTAAGACCCGGAAAGAATCAGGAGGTACACCGCCCCGGCGGAGATCAAGGCGAGTTTGGGGAACCGGTCCGGAGGTCCCCCATTGGTGGGGCCTGAGGGGATCCCCGGCGGGCCTCTAAAGGCGACCACGGTGATCAGGACCAGGCAGGCCAGCAGGGCCTCGGCCACCGCCAGGTGCACCGCGACGATTTCGCCAGGCAACTCCTGCAGTACGGTGACCCCACCCAGCAAGGCTTGAATCACCAGCAGTACCACGGCCAGGACCGATGGTATGGTCAACCAGCGTTCCTTGCGGTAAGCCATCCAGACGGTGCCGCCGGTGATCAAAATCAGCGGGCTGACTATCGCCGAGGCCACCAACCGGTGGGAATACTCGATGATGGCGGTAATTTCCAGGGGAGGCAAAAACTTGCCGTGACACAGCGGCCAGTCGGGGCAGCCCAGGCCAGAGCCGGTAACTCGGACCACCCCGCCCAATACCACCAGGGCGAACACCGCCAATGCCGTAATTAAAGAAATGGATTTCAACCACCCGTGAGACTTACCGGGCGGAGCAAGGGTGCCGGTGGTTCGCTCTGCTATCATTCAGGAGCTGCTACCATCTGGTTGCCATCGAACTGGTTGCCATCGAACTGGTTGCCATCGAACTGCCACTTGAAAGGGCATATCATCCGATTGTGATATAATTCTCAATGTTATCATGGATAGGGCAATTGGGGTAGAAGGTCTGACCAAACG
>DASTLM010000281.1:0-3160 GCA_035714945.1 Dehalococcoidia bacterium
TTAAGCACCCGACCATCCAGCTCCAGCCAGGCGTGGGCCAGGAACTGCTCTCCAGATTTGCAAACGCCTATCCGCAAGATGGGATATACTCCCCCCTTTTTTAGCCAGCCCTGAAGGGCCAGCGAGTTCTGGAGACAGAGGCTCCACCGGAAGGGATGGCGGGAGGCGATGCTTATGTAACGGACTCGCTGCTTTACCCATTCCCTGTCTTTAGTCGGCGCCGATGAGAGAATCTGCCCAGAAGGTTGCCGCTGCGCCAGCCAGTCTGGCCCCCGAAGCCGGCCCATTTCCCTTCGCGCCCGGACCAGCCACCAGTAGGCCATCAGGAGCCCAGGCCACTGGTCTGGAGGCAGCTTTTGCGCTAGCCTACGCATTGACAACCAGCAGACCTTCGTGTACCAGCCGGTCAATCAACTCCACCAGGTCCCGCCGGATGCTCTCGGGCTCGGCATCGTATTCCTCGGTAAGAGCCTGCACCACTTCGTCCAGTGACTGTCTCTCCTGCACCAGGGTGAGCATTCGGGTCCCTACGCCATTAAGGCTGCAGTACCGCGACTGTCCGAGATCCAGAATCACCGTCTCCCCGCCCATATCCTCGGTCACAACGTGACTCGGCGTTCGAGCGAAGGAGGTTTGAACACTTTTGTTATTGTGTAGGTCCATATATGATCCCCTCTGGAGCAAATTCGAGCCTCTTCGCGGCAACCATGGAGGCCTTCATCACGACTTGGCTAGACAGCGCCACACTAATCTTCAAAGTTCGCATCATCGGTCACCGCTATCGATACCGAGAGACAATTCCACCCATTACTGGGAGAACCTCTCCGACTTTCCCAGTATCAGCGGAGGTGTACCCTCCCTCTACGATCTTTAATTGCTAAGTCCCTTTACCCGAATACAGAGAATGCATCCACCGGTCCACGCCCAGGTCCGAGTTCAGTTCGGATGGCCGGCAGGCAAACCTGGCACCCAGCCTTACTGCCTGCCCGAGCCGGCGCAGATACGACCCGAATCTGGCGTTACCATAGTGCAGCCGCATGTACTCACGGGTTGGGATGATTCGGCGTGCCGCGGCGCGTACCATAGTCTTGCCGTCATAAGGATCCCCAGGCCCCACCAGTTCGGAAGCTACCCACTGCCGGGTGGTCACTACACGCTGTCTGGCAAATGCCACCAGATCCCGTTCCGTAATCTGTGGCGCAAGGGATCGAACTGTCTCCTCTGGCATCGGCGCATCAAGCAGAGACCTCGCAAGATGAAGCGAACAGGCCAGTGGCCCCGCTACCCCGTAAGCCTCACTTCGTTTGACCAGAGTCTCCCAATCAATCGTACCGTAGTGCTGGATGACCTCCGCGATGTCACACAGCTGGCATAACGCCCTGGCGCTTTGGAACCGGCGGTCTCGGAAAAAGTTCAGGCATAGATGCACCAACAGGTCTTCCGGTGCGAGTAGATATGCTGAAGTACCCCCTGAGGAAGTTTCCCGCGCCCGGGACCAGAATTCGTTGATATCAAATGCCAGGGGACTATCCAGCCTCACGATGTGCCGGTGCACTTCAACCACTATGGGATTCTCGATGCGCACAAGTTTTGGCAAGTGCTGGTGAAGGGACCAATGGCCTTCGCGATTACTGTCGTCCTCCACGGCACTGTATCCCAGGTATTGCACTGTGGACTGGGCCTCTACAACCCGATGGTCGGGCACCAGCAGGTCAATATCCGACATGGGCCTCATGCCAGGTTCGGTGTAGACGGCACCCACCAATCCCGCCCCTTTGAGCACAATTACCGGAATGCTCTTGGCCTCGAATGCCATTAATATGGCACTGAGTTCTGACCTGGAGTAGAGGAACTGCGCGGTAATCCTGCGATAGTCCCCTTTTAGCTGTTCCAGGACCGGGGCCGGGACCCTTTGGGAGCAATCAGGATTACGAAGATGGTAGAAGAGCATTCCGGCCAGCCGGTGCCACCTTGCTCTATGGATTACCTGAGCCCAATCGATGGACTCTTGCAGCAGGACCCCAAGAGCCTCAGCATTGGCCTCGGTGAATCTTTGGCGAGCGCACGCAAGCAACAACCGATCTTCAACGCCAAATAAATGCAGCCATTCGGCCGCCCCTGACTGCTTTTGATGCGAATCGACCTGCGACGGTGTTGTCGCCATTACTTTCCTTGAGCCGGCGTCCCCTACAGCGGCGTGTATCCAGAGTTTAGATGGTCCCGGGATAATATCTTGGAGGTAAAGTGAGAGTCCTGGTTAAAGTGGACTCCACTGGCTATGAGGCAATGTATCCTGCACTGGTAAATTCCGAGGGGCAGAGGAGGTAACGACCGAGGGTCAATAGCGGATAAAATTCTCGCGAAAATGGCGGAGTTTTTGTCACACCCAGTCAGCTACCATCGGACTCGGGAGGTCACCGTGGGGCTGGGACCGGTGGAAGTCCTGGCGCCCCCGGAGGTAGCGCCCCAGGGGTTCCACTCTCAGGTAGTGCAACGCTACCAGCGGGCTTCCCAAACTACCCAGCGGTTGTTCGCCCGTCTATATCTGGAAGGCCTGGCTACCGGAGACTTTGAACCGGTGTTCCGCGAACTGCTAGGGGAGACCACCGTCCTGTTGGCCAACACGGTGGTGCGGCTGAATGCCTACGGGTCTGGCATAAAGGACCACTGGGGCCAGGAGTACCAGGACTGGCGACGCCGACCCCTGGGAGAACACCGCTATGCCTATATCTGGGTCGATGGGATTTACCTGGCGGCGGGGTCCGAGAAGGGAAAGACCGTCCTGCGGTGCGTCCTGGGGGCCCGGGAAGATGGGGAGAGGAACACCAGCGTTGCTGGAACTTCCGGGTGCTCAACGTCCAGGCCAAGTCGCCCAAGCGCCTGCAACCTGAGGCCAGAAGGCGCTTGCGGGAGATGAACGAGTCGGAGACCCCAGAGCTTTGCCAGGAGCGGCGGGACAGCTATGTGGCCGAGCTACGTTCCTTGAGACAAGAACCTTCATATTTGTTGCACAGGCGCCAATGCCGGCGAAAAACAACTCGCCAGCTCCAAGTTCTTCACCACCGGTGAGCTTTTTGGGAGTCCGTCCTATTTTCTGATAATACCGCTCCGAGGGTGCCAAGGCGGTCAGAACCGGCAATGCCCAGGTTCGACCGGCCCA
>DASTLM010000282.1:0-3694 GCA_035714945.1 Dehalococcoidia bacterium
GTCGGGGTGGGCAAAGGCGGCCAGTACCGTCAGGTGGGACAGGTCTTGGCTGGGTATGGCCATGATTCTAGCTGCTCCTTTCGGGCTCCAGCACCAGATTCCCGTAGGGGTCAACCGCTCCGCCCCAACCGGGCGGCACAACGATGGTGGTATCTAATTGCAGCAGCAGGGCCGGGCCCTGGACCCGGTTGCCCGACCTCAGCTTATCTCGATCGTACAGGTTGCTGGCGTACAGGTTGCTGGCGTACAGGTTGCTGGCGTACAGGTTGCCTGGCACGGTGCCGTCGGGGAATACCACCGATACCTGGCCCAGTAAAGCGGGGTATGGGTCCGGCGGGCCGGCAGGTTGTGGAGTGAGGGCAGGCTTGGCCACTGCCAGTTCCAGTTTCAGCCGGAGATTCACAATCTCGACCGGCTCACTCCGGTCGGCATAACCAAACCGCTGACGGTGGGCCCGGTAAAAGCGGTTGCCAATGGTCCGCTGGAGGTCGCCGCGGCGACTGAGGCTGGGACAATCGATGGTCAGTTCGAAGGACTGGCCCACGTAGCGCACATCCAGAAAGCGTCGAGGCCTCATTCGCGCCACTGGCAGACCCTCCGGACCCAGTTCCGCCCTGGCCTGGTTTTCCATGCCGTGAAACTCCTCCTCCAGACGGTCCTGCTCCAGGTCACCGCCTCTCAGCATCACCGTACGCGAGTAGTCCTTGACCACATCGGCGATGGCCACGCCCAGGGCGGACAAAATGCCGGGACGCGTCGGAACCAGTATCCGGGGGATACCCAATTCCTGAGCCAACTCGCAGCAGTGCATTGGCCCGGCGCCGCCGAAGGGAACCAGGGTGAAACGGCGAGGATCGTACCCCCGCTCCAGGGATATCGCCCGGATCGCCCGCTCCATGTTGGCGTTGACCACGCGAATAATCCCCAGGGCAGTCTGCTCCAGGCTGGCGTTGATCTGCGACGCCAACCCGGCCATCAATTCCTGGGAGCGTCGCCGGTCGAGACGCATGCGACCGCCCAGGAACCGGTCGGCCTGCAGCCGTCCCAAGACCAGGTTAGCGTCGGTGACCGTGATGTAGTCCCCTTTGCCATAACATGCTGGGCCGGGATCGGCACCGGCGGACTGAGGCCCGACCACCAGGGCGCCTCCGGCGTCAACTCGGGCGATGGAACCGCCGCCGGCCCCAACCGTATGGATGTCAATCATCGGAACGCTGACGGGGTAGCCGCCCAGAGTGGCCGACGTGGTCTCTTTGATACGACCGGGACACAGGGATACATCGGTGGAGGTGCCGCCCATGTCCAGCGTGATCATGTCCGGGAATCCGGCCTGCATGCCAGTGTAGAACGCCCCCACCACACCCCCCGCTGGACCGCTCAGAATGGTGCGCACCGGCTGCTCCGAGGCCAGCCGGGCGGTGATGCTGCCGCCGGAGGACTGCATGATGCGGAGTCCCGGGCCCAAAGACTGCTCCAGTTCTCCCAGATAGCGGGCCATTAGGGGCCCCACGTAAGAGTTGACCACCACCGTGCTGGTGCGTTCATACTCGCGGAATTCGGGCAAGACCTTGCTGGACAGGGAAACAAACGGAGGGCTGGGCAGCTTTTGCAGGGCTTGCAGCACCATCTCTTCGTGGGCCGAATTAAGGAACGAGAAGAGAAAACAGACCGCTACACCATCGACTTTAGAACCGGCAATCAGCGACACCAGAGCGTCGATGGTCTGGGGGGTCAGGTCCTCCAGGATCGCCCCGGTGTGGTCGACTCGCTCGGGCAATCCAAAGCGCAGTTCCCAGGGAGCCAGGGCCGGAGGACGTTCCAGGTCCAGGTTGTACAATTCGGCGCGGTTCTGGCGTCCAATCTCCAGCACGTCCTCGAAGCCCAGGGTGGTAATCAGGGCGGTGCGCCCGCCCTTGCCCTCCAGCAATGCGTTGGTGGCCACCGTGGTGCCGTGAACGAAATCGGAGTTTTCGACTCCTGCATCGGCGACCCCTTGCCGGACCCCTCGCGACGGGTCGTCTGGCGTGGATGGCAGCTTGTGAACGCTGAGTTGGCCGTCTCTCAGCACGGCCACATCGGTGAAAGTGCCGCCAACGTCGATGCCAACCACGGTTTTAGTCGGTATCTTCATTCCGGGTCACCGGTGGTGCGCCTGAATAACACCTGAATAACAAAGGAAATAACCACCGCTATGAGTTTACCAGGGCGATTCTGAGCCGCTTGTTGATGCGTCCCTTGCTTTCGTGGCCCACCACCTTGATGCTCCCCACCTCGGTGGTATTGGCGACATGAGTGCCCCCATCGGCTTGCCGGTCCAGGCCGGATATGTCAATGGTCCTCACCTGGGCAATGGCCGGTGGCAGCAGGTTGACTCTGGTGCGGACCAGGTCCGGTTGATGGTCCGCCTCGGCACGGCTCAGGTTATTTACCAGAATATCGCGGGCCGCCGCCACTTCCGCGTTGACCCGCTCCTCGATTTCGTGGGCGAACCCGGCGCTGATGGTCTCCAGTTCAAAGTCCATGCGGGCCGTTCCAGGCTGCATATCGCCGCCGGTGACCCTGGCGCCGTAGTCCCGCCACACCACACCGCACAGGATATGCAAGGCGGTGTGGGTGCGCATCAGCAAATACCGGCGTTGCCAGTCGATGCGGCCGGAGATCCTGGCGCCGGCGGGGGGCAAGTCCCCTTCAATTCGATGGACAATTTTGCCCTCGGAACGTCCCACGCGGGTTACCGGGTACTCCCGGTCGCCGGCGATCAGGAAGCCGGTGTCGTGGGGCTGGCCGCCTCCGCCGATGTAGAAAGCGGTGCGGTCGAGCACCACCCCGTCGCCGGTAACCTCAGTGACCAGGGCATCGAACTCTTTCAGGTAGCTGTCATGATGGTACAGAAGCTCGGTCATCGGGTGACCTCAGCAGGCAGGTTGGGGTCTCGGTGATTCAGGTGATTCAATGGACGTGGGATGCGCCCCGGGTGCCATTATAGCAAACCCGGTCAGGTGAGGCTAAGGTTGAAGTAGTCCATATCGTTGCCGGTAAAGCCATTCCAGCAGTCAAAATTAAACGCCATGGTCAAACGTCCGGCAGACCCCTGGTGCTGCGATCGCCGGTGGTGTCGCCTCGACGCTCAAGTTGTTTTTGTCTTCGTGGAATGTAATAATACTCGGTACTCTTTAAGTGCTGGGTGGATCGAAGATGAAGTTGTCTTGCCTGCAGGAAAATCTGAGCCGCGGTCTCGCCATCGTCGGTCGGGCGGTCGCCGCGCGTGCGACGCTGCCCATCACGCAAAATGTGTTGTTGAGCACCGACCAGTCCATGTTAAAGCTGTCGGCCACCAATCTGGAGATCGCGATAACCACCTGGATTGGCGCGATGATCGAAGAAGAAGGCTCAGTCACAGTGCCGGCCCGCTTGTTGAGCGAGTTTGTGAATACCCTGTCCAGCGACCGCATCGACCTGACGGTGCCCTTGGACAGCAGTGTGCTGCAAATAACCTGCGGCCGGGCCAACGCCCACGTTCACGGCACCGATGCCAGTGAATTCCCACCCATCCCCACCGTGGATGAAGGGGTGGCGGCCAAGATAGACCCCCAGATATTGAAGTCCGCCATCGGCCGGGTCGCGTTTGCGGCAGCCACCGAAGAGTCCCGACCGGTGCTGACCGGGGTTGAAGTCAAACTGAGCGGCGACAAGT
>DASTLM010000283.1:0-9752 GCA_035714945.1 Dehalococcoidia bacterium
CTGCGCGACCAGAAAGGTAAATATTACCGAACAAGAACCACCAAATCTACCTTGGAATAATACCCAGGGGAACAATACCCAGGTGAATAAAACCAAAGAAAAAGAGGAAGGCAAAATGGAAAAGAAAAAGACCCAGACCCCGGTAACTCGTACAACTGCTGACCCGGAAGAACCACCGGAGTCTGGTTTTTCTTCATCTTTGTTTATTCCGAATTGGTCCGATCATCCCGAGCTTACGGCCGAGCAGATAACGTATCTGGAGAACGAATATCGGCGGCACGGTGCCAGCGCCTGGGGTAAGCTGCAACGGGAGTTGTGGCTGGCGCGCACCGGCGGCGGTCCAGCGGCGGCGGCGGCACCGCCGGTGGTACAATCGACGCCAGCAACGCCCTGCCCGGGGGCTTGAAGGTCTGGGACGTGGACCCGTACGCTACGGCCGGGACGCGAGTACATTATGCGATGGGCCGGGACGCCAGTACTTTGTTCGGGACAGAAATAGCTATGCGACAAAGCCTTGCCCGGGGGCTTGATGGCTGGGACCGGGTGCGAGAGCAATAACGCCCTGCCCGAGGGCTTGAACGTCAGGATAATATCGGGACCTACAAGAGCAGAGCCTTGCCCGGAGGTGGTAACCGGGACGGTGTAGAACTAGTAGCAACGCCTTGCCCGGAGGCTTGAATGGTCGGGACAGAGGGTTGAGGATCGGGATACAGCATTTCATACCGGGACATAGGTGACAAGTGTGTTCAGATATACTGGTTGACCGAGACAGCGAATGAAATACCAAGGCCCTGCCCGGGGGCTTGGACTGCCGGGATTGCCACACAGCGAGCTCGCCTTACCCGAGGGCTTTGAGGTCGGGAGATGATGTTGTTGATCGGGACGGAGTAGATCGGTTTCAACGCCCTGCCCGGGGGCTTGAACTGCCGGGACAAGCAAAGGTCGCAGCAACGCCATGCCCGAGGGCTTGAACTGCCGGGACAAGGACAGATAACCGGGACGGGTTCAGCACATATGCAATGCCTAATCCGAAGGCTTGATGGTCGGGAGATGATGTTGTCAACCTGGGTAGAAACGGTACCGGGACGATAATGACAATGCCCTGCCCGGGGGATTGAATGACCGGGACTCCCAAAGGATTGGGGGGTTGGACTGCCGGGACATACGGGACATGACTACAATCAACGCCCTGCCCGGGGGCTTGAATGACTGGGACGGGTTTGCGCCTCATGACCAATCGGGACGGAGTACGAGAGATTCACCTGGGCGGCTGAATTCACCGCCCGTTACAATCGAGAGAGGTAGGGGTCCTGGGCGGCGGTCTGATTCACCGCTGGCCAGGAAGTAAGCCTCTGGTTCGCACAACTGCGGATATGTCAACCGCATATCCGCAAGCGTAAATATGCTCAAAACCTTGCCCGGGGCATTGGTCATCGGGACTGATGAAGCACCTAGAAGTTCCAGATGGTCGGGATAAGAAATGGACGCCACAGCCTAAGTTCGGGACGGAAAGATGAGAAAGCCTTGCCCGGGGGCTTGAATACCGGAACGAAAACCGAGATGCGTCCAGTATAACGCCTCGCCCGATGGCTTTGATGGTCGGGACGCTAGCAATCTATTCCAGCAAAGCCTTGCCCGGAGGCTTGAAACGCCGGGATTAGAAACAGCAATGCCTTGTCCAAGGGCTTTGAGGTTGGGACGCAGATGATCCAGTGGCAACGCCCTGCCCGGGGGCTTTAACGTCGGGAGTCAGACAAAAAGAACTGGGACAGCGTGTGACCTAGATCGGGACGAACAGATGCCTACGGGTCTGGCACAAGTACCAGGTGGTAATAAAGCCTTGCCCGAAGGCTTAAACGTCGGGACTACTTGGAGAATCGAGAATATTGGGACGGTGGAGGGGTGGGGATGCATCGCAGGGTCTGTAACACCGGACATCTGAATCATGACTGGTTCTGCTACCGGTGCTGGGTCTGGTGCTGCCGCCAGTGCGCCGCCTGGCACCAGTGTCGTGACGTTAGCCGGTGGATGGAGAGGGCCAATGACCACCGCGCCGCCGCCGCCTGAACCCCCGCCGCCGGAGCCGGCACCACCACCGCCACCGCCGCCGGTGGAGCCGCCTTGCCCGGAGGTGTCCAGGCCGGGACAGCAATCACTGTTCGACCTCAAGCCCTTCGAGCGGCGGGTCCGCGACTGGATGTGACCTGCATTGCTTGTCCCGATTGGAAAAGTCCACTCACCGTCCCGACGTTCAAGCCCTCGGGCAAGGCTTTGAGTCAGGGATACATTCTGGTCCCGACGTTCAATCCCTTTTATGCCAGATGCGTGGCCCCGGGCAAGGCGTTGCAGCTTCATGTCTACGTCCCGGTCTGCTGTTTTGTTTCTACAGTCCCGGTCTTCAAGCCCCCGGGCAGGGCATTGCGCTGATACCACACATCCCGCAGTTAAAGCCCCCGGGCAAGGCTTTGTTATTTCCCCGTGTTGTCCCGGTAACCAGCCCCCGGGAAAGGTTCTGTCCTGTGTCCCGGCTTCATACCCTACCGTCCCGACGTTGAAGCCTTCGGGCAAGGCATTGCACTGTGTTGTCCCGGTCTGCTGTTTTGTTTCTACAGTCCCGGTCTTCAAGCCCCCGGGCAGGGCATTGAGTAGCTTCCGCGCCCCGACGTTTCAAGCCCCCGGGAAGGGCATTGCATACAAGTGTCCCGGCCCTCAAGCCACCGGGATTGGCGTAATCGGTGTCGGGTCCTCCAGGAACCGTAACAGGTTCCGGGCGGCGTTTTCGTCCTGGTCCCACCGCTGGTTGCAGGTGGGACAGTCGGCCAACAGTTCCAGCTTGCTGTTGAATAAGACCGGGTTTTTGCACTCAGAGCAGGTCTGGGTGGTCCAGGCCCCGTCGAACCTGGTTACTGGAACGCTCAGGCGGGCGCAGGTGCTTTCCATCACGCGCCGGAACTCGGAGCAGGCGGCCATGCTGCGGTAATAGTTGGCGGCGGTCTCGGTGTCAGGGTTGGTAATCACTTGCGAAATGTTGAATTCCTCAATCGCTACGGCTCCCGCCGTGGTCGCCACCCTGTAGGCAATGTTGCGGTAGAGGTCCAACCGCCGCTTGGTGAGCTTGTCTCTGCCGTTAATTTCCCATTGCCACAGAACCTTCTCCCTCTTGCGCCAGACCTCCAGTTCCGCGAAGATCGTCTCGTCGCCGTCCAGCCGGTGTTCCCCCCACTCTTCGGCCAGCGCCAGCAGACGCCGCCGGCTCCGCCACCGCGCCAGCGTTTCGTGCGCCTCCGCCAGCCAGATGGGCAGTGGTTTCTCCGCCGCCATCTGGTCCAGGACGGTACCTAGCCGGAGCTTGAAGGTGTTGAAGTGCGTGTCGGCAATGCTCTTGAGGTCGTCCATCTTCCGGTACGCGCTGATGATTGCCGCCGGCAGAGAGATTTCCTCGGTCTGGCCGTTGTCCCAGGCCAGGACCGCAACCCGCACCCGATCCTCGATCTTGCGCCATCCCAGGTCAATGCCGACTCTGGGCCGGTTCTCCAGTCCTTCCTGCACCGTCGGCAGTTCGGGAGCGTCTACCGTAATCATCAGGTTGTACCGGCGGCGTCCCGCCAGCGTCTCCCAGGTCAGGACGGCGTGGCGGACCAGGCCTCGCGGTAGGGGCCGGTGAGCCACGATCTGAGCGGTGGCGTAGACCGGGTGGCGTTGGACGCTGCCCACCCTGATATGCAGCGTGGTGCGCCAGTACCGCTTGCGTATGGACCTGGGGGTTGCCCCCCAGGCCCGGGGATCGACCGGATCGAGTTTGAACCGGCTGTCATCCGGCCCATCTCCGAAGGCGCGGTCGGTGTCCAGGCCCTCGGTCATGAATACGGCGGCGGCGCCCCGGTCGCGGGTGTGCCGGTGGAACTTGAGCTGCCGGCCCTTCTTGCGGCGGGCCACCTGGTAGAAGGCCTCCAGGTCCATGTAGTTGCCCCAGTAAAGTTCACAGTTGTGTCGCGCCTCCCGCACCTGGGCGGTGCGCCAGGTGTCCAGTTCCTTGAGCCGGTCCAGCGCGTCTGGGTCCTGGTATACCTTGGCCCGTTCCACCTTGTAGTCGGCCAGGGCCAGTTTGGCGGTTTCCTGAGCAGCCTTGATCGCAGAGGTTAGCGCCTCGGGAATCGTGCGGCTTCGGGTTATCTTGCGGGTGTCTCGACCGTCCTGACGCAGTTGGGCCAGCCGTTCTTTGGCGTTCTCGTAGGTTTTCTGAAGCGGTTCCAGGTCCGGCGCCATCGAATCTACAATCTGGTCATGCCGTTCCCAGAAGGATTGCTCCACCTCAACCAGCCGGTTCCAGTACCGCTGCCGGAGGTCGTTCTGCGCCTCCATCTCGGGGACGCCGGAGGTTACCGCCAGGACGCCGTACTTGATGGTAGTGTACATCTGACCCCCTCTACTTTACCCGGTCCGGCTGCCAGTCTACAATGGCGCGATGACTATGTTCAAGCTAGCGCCGGTGGTCCTGCACAGTGGGGTGACTGGTCTTTGGAAGATCGACTGCGATGCGCTCTCCGACGGCGACTGGGAGTGTCTGGCCTACATGGCAATGGAGCAAATGGGCTGGCCCCAGATCGAGAGGGTGATCGGGGTTCCGACGGGCGGGCTGAAGCTGGCCCGTGGTCTGGAACGCTACACTACCAGCCAGGGATGTCTGCTGCTCGTTGACGATGTTCTGACCACGGGGCAGTCCATGCGGGATATGTTCCGGAGCGAAAACTGGAGCCAGTATCAGGAAGTCAAGGGCCTGGTGGTATTTGCCAGGGGTTTGTGTCCCGCCTGGGTGACGCCGATCTTCCAGATACAACCGCCGCCGGTGGCGGGCGACGGGTAACCGGCTAGGGGTATCTTCGGCTGTTGTAAGGGCGCGGCGGCGGCGTAACGCTGAGCAAGTGTTCTCTGCCGCAGAGCCAGCAGACCAGCCGGTGACCGTACTGGTCGCGCTCGGATCGCAGTATACCGCCGCAGTGCCGGCAGCTTACCGGCAGGCAGGCGGCGGCGGCCGGGATGGGCCGTAGATCGGGCATTGTTTCTGAGTCGAATGGATGGTTCAAAACCGCACCTCCTGGTCACGGTTAACCGACGATTGCCTACGGGTCTGGCACAAGTGCCTACAGGTCTGGCACAAGTGAGTGACGCAACCATACCGGGGGAGTGGAACTGCATTCTAGGTTCTGGCCACCGCTTATGCGACAATTTGACGCCGGAACCTGGGCCAACTGCTCGGGGTGAAGCCAGGCCCAGCGGGCCAGCCGGACTCGAGGGCTGCGCCGTGGGTCGTCATCCAGCGATAGCTTGCGGTAGATACGGGTCAGCATGTTCTCAACGCTGGGTTTCTGGAGCGCCATCTGGCGTGCGATCTCCGCGTTGGACGCTGCCAGCGCCACCCACCGCACGCACTCCTGCTCCCGGGACGATAGCTCACACTGGCTGGGACGCAGCTCGTTGAAGGACATACCACAGCCTCACCGTATATATCCCAACAGTAGGCTGATCGCTGTCAGGCCCACGGTAACTACCGACACGATGGTGTAGAGCCGAGCTTGCAGGGTGGAGTGGCTGAGTTCCACCGCCCGAACGCTCTCCCGCATCTGCTCTATCCGTTCCTGGATGCTCATCACCAGGGCGTTATGCTCGGAGCGGGTCAGGAAGGTGGCGCTTTGCTCGCTCAGTGCCGCCCTGAACTCGTTCATGGCCTCCAGCCGGTGGGCCAGGCTCTGGTAGGCCACCCGCAGCGCCTCCACGTCGGATACGTGGACCCCCAGGTGGGCCTCGTGGCGCAGGCTCAATTCCCGGTAGATCAGGTCGCGCAGCTCGGTGACCGTCAGGAAGGGATTTTGAGTGTCCAGGTCTGCGGGCTTCAAGGTTCGACCTCGCGAATCTCGTACCCCGACAGGTCCTGTAACGTGTCCCGTACCAAGGCAAACTCGCTCTGCGCCCGCTCGTGGGCGATGCGGGCCACGCGCAATCTCCGTGAGGCGTTAAAGAACCGGATCAGCAACCCTATGGGAGCCAACTCGCTGACCTGATAATGAACCCCCAGTGCGGCCAGCACCCGGGGGTGGCGTCCCTTGAGATTAGTGAGACCCAGGATGGAGAATATTACGTTGATGTAGTTCTCAACGGACCGTGAGGTAATGGACATTTCGGCGCCGATTGCCGTGTTGGAGTACCCCTGGGCCAGCAACTCCAGCGTATGGCGCTGGCGGGGGGTCAGCGTGTCTATGCGGCTTTCGGCCGCCTGGGGGGCCAGTTCGGGCAACATCTCCATAAATTAATTGTATGTGAAATGTCGGAGTCCGCCGGTGTAGTTAAGGTGTGGCTACGGGAGGCAATTAGATGCCTCGGCTAACCAGGTATTCCTGGATTTCGGGCAGGGTGGCGGTGCGGGTGCGGAACTTGGCCACCAGCTCGGCCTCCCGCAGCTCGCGGGCGGTGGGCACCGGCGGCACCGGCGGCGGCGCCGGAGTGACCACCACCGGTTCTCCGTCCTGGTCGAACTCGATCACCGCGCCAGGCAGCAGGTCGCCGGTCAGCGCCGCCGGAGACCGGTGGCTCAGATAGCCGGCGTCCGCCCAGACGTTGCCGGTATAGGTGTCGCTGTAGACCGCCTTGACTTCCATCGTTGCAAGGTCGTACCAGATTTCCAAAATATACCTCCCTAGCCGAGGGCTACATAATTGTAAACTATGGTGCTGGTGTTTGGGTTGCGATCCGTTCCGTTGTCATCTACCGTAAAGCCATCTGCATCTAGGCTCAATACAGCATTTTCCAGGAAGGTAGGAACTGGTAGGCCGATAGCGCCACCATTAGCACTGTCATCCACAATAGTCGTACCAGTGAACAGCACTGCTTGTGCTGCTTGGCTGGATTCCGACGTCAATCGGAGGGAGATAAATAGGAATTTGGGCGCAAATCCGACTCCAGTAATAGCTTGAGACGTGGCGCCGTCGCCGGTGTAGGAGCCGGTCTTGATGTGGGAGATGGCGGCGGCCGGACCCACCAGATCAATGTAGCCCCGTGTGTCCCAGGTGGCGCCGTTGTCCTCACTGATTACGCCGGTGTCGGTGGCCAGGTGCACCACGCCGTTCAGGGCGGCAGCGGGCCGCGAGGCGGCGGCGCTGATCTGCACCTTGGTGGCGTTCATGTTGTCGGGGCTGCCCTCAAGCCCGTCGGCCCAGAATCCGTCGTATACCAAAGTTTTACCTCCTCTTCAAACGAGTATCATTGGTGGACGGGGTATCTCGACCCCTACCGGCTTCCAGAGATGCAGGCATCTTGGGTGATTATTGACGTATTCGGACCTGGGCGCGTGGTACTGAATAACGGTCTCGTCTTCGGCCCAGAATAAGTCCTTGATGCAGTTCATTTCGTCCCATGTTGGGACTCGACTCGGGTGTGACACTGAAACGTGCTCCCATCCCAGCCCATCACTGGCAATTACGAACAGCATCTTGCTGTCCACCGGCACCTTAAAACGCCCATTATTGCCAGCGGTCCGGTCGCTGGCTCCCTGGCCAAAGCGTATGCGGTATCGCTCGATATCAGGATTATCAGGCTTCATACTCATCATTCATCGGTGTATTTGCCTACGGGTCTGGCACAAGTGGCACAAGTGTCGGGCCGGCTCCCGTGTCGCCGGCGGCCGCCGCCCGCCTTGCCGCCCGGGCCTCCGCCCGCCGCTTCAGGCATTGCCGGCAGGTGCGCTCCCGGGGCCGGTTCAGGTGCGCCAGGACCGGGTTCCGGCAGCGCCGGCAGTAGAAATACTTCGTCATCGTTTCTGCTTGCCGTGATTGTGCCGGTGGCGCAGCTTGCGCCGCCGCTTCCGGCTCAGGTTGGTCAACTGAAACAGTACCCGGAATCGCAACTCGGCTCCGACTCGGTGAGTGTGAGCTGCGTGGCTCCGTGGTCCTCCGGGATGGATACTGCCTGGGCCAAAGGAAGTCTAGAACTGTGAACGAATAGTTCGTAGCCTGGTCGTTGATGGCGCACTGCCAGGTCAATCTCTACTGCATGATCCCAATCGGCCCCCCCTAACTGCTTGCGGTGGTGCCACTCGGCTTTGGTGGCGTAGGGACAGAACACGCAGCTAGAACGGGCTGGGATGTCTAGTTGATGTTGTTCCAACCACGCGACACACTCGCTCCGTGTAATCCGGCCGTCAACCAGGGGATAGACATGCCGGATGTACTTGACATCCGAATCCTTCATGCGGTGCCATTCATCGAGACTGATCCCCATCCAGAGGGCGAAAGCCCCTGGCCTGGCGGGGCCAAGGGTACGCAAGAATTTGCGTACTGGCTGAATCTTCCATCTGTTTGTGCATTGGCGGCGTATCTGTCCTCTGGAGTTGTCAGTCTGGTTGAGACTGAAGGCCGGTATCTCCATCGACTGTCTTTCCGATGTAACCCCGGGTATGACCACATCGGTATTCGGGGCCTGAACCGTGACTACCTTGATGCCACGTTCTTCCAGCCACGGCGTCCACTTGGCGGCGTGCTCGTACGTTTTTGCCGCCTCGTGCCCGGTGTCGGCATGGACCACGTAGTCGAGTCTGGGCAATTCGCCCAGCGCCGACATCGCCGCCAGGGTCCAGGACTGGACTCCCCATCCCATTGAGAGCACGGTTATTGCACTCACTCCGCCCTCACCGCTACCGTGTACACCCGCCAGACGCCGCTGGTCTGGGCACTTACTTGTAACCCGTACTCGCCAACCACGCCGCAGAGCCAGGCGGACGATTCTCCCGAATCGCCGATGAACGATGGGCCGCTGTCCGGCGAGGCTGTGATGCTCCATAGCCAGGCGTCGGCGGAGTCAGTCTCGGTGGTGCTGATGCGCCATGCCAGCAGCGCCGCCGGCGGTTTGTTGGCGGCCATCTGCGGGTCCAGCAGCAGGCGCTTCTGACAGTCATCGTCCCAGCCATCCATGCGGGTGACTTGTGCCTGGACCGGCACACCAGACCCGCCAGACCCGGCTCGTTGTTCGTCAGGCAGGCTCTCGGACTCGCCGATACGGGGCTGTTCCCCTTGGAAGCAGGCCAGGGACAGGATTAACAGTGTCGCCAGCAGGATCACCGGAATTGTCTTCAATCGCCCTACCTCTCCACTTTGATAGTTCAGTATCAATCGCCCCTGAAATTGAAAGTCAGTCTTGACATAACACTATCCTCGTGACGTGGGGATTCGCATCCGCATAGAAGTGGGCATGGCCTGCTGGTGACCGCTCAGTCTCCATTTCCAAAGGTCGGTCGGTAATGAAAAACTCGATGACCGTCAGATGGGGGATGTCGCTGTCACCACCCACCTTGAGCTTCAGGCCGTGGCCCGAACCGAATAACCCCTGGTGGGTAATCGTCAGTGCGTAATGACGCTCGTCGGCATTGAACCGGCTGATAACCGCCGTGACGGTCATGCCCGCCGGCGCCGGTGTGCCGCCGTGTAGCAGCGCCGATCCGTAGAATACGTTGGGGAATTGGGGTAGGGTCATGTTTCACCTCGCTTGTGCCAGACCAGTAGGCACTAGATTGTGGTTATTTTCGATTTTATGAACAGCCTCGACACTGGCACAGCCACCGCCCCGATCGGCCGTTGGTCGGGTATCTCAGGGTGTAGCAAAATGCAAACGCATGGCCGCAGGGTTTATAAATGATCAGGTAGATCACATCGCTCTCCGTGGCGGCTGTTTCGGCCGGAGCCGAAAAGCTCTGCGGGTACGGTGAT
>DASTLM010000284.1:0-5213 GCA_035714945.1 Dehalococcoidia bacterium
GATCCGGTAGGCCCGCACTGCGGTGTCATGGAACAAGGCCGCACGTTCCGCGGCCGAGTACCCCTGCGAAAAGCGTTTGAAGGCATTGAACAGGACATGGTGGGAGAACGACACCTTATCCACCGGGAAGTTGCTTTCGAACATGCACCGGTCCGGCCCAAACTGTTCGATGCAGTAGTGAATAAAGGGAGCCATCGACTCAGCCAACTCCTCTGAGCCGACGGGCTTGGCTCGGGTATGCCAGTCGAACCCGGTGCGGGTCATACCAATACCGCCCAGTTTGATGGATACGTTGGGACAAGCGGCGGCGGCGGCGATGCCGCTCCTCCAGGCAGCCAGCACTTCGTCGTCCCGGTTGGCGTACGGGCCGACGCGCAGCAGTCCACCAATATGGTTCAGCACAATGGGCAGGCCGGGCACTGCCCTGGCAAAGTCGGCCAGTTCAGGCAATTGGGGGGCATACAACCAGCCTTCCAGGGAGAGTCCCATCCTGGCCAGCACCCTGGCTCCGGCCCGGAACGTATCACCGGCCAGCTGCCCCGGCATATTGTGGGCGGCGGTGTTCTCGATCTCGGGATGCGGGTCCCAGGTGACCGAATGCCGGATTCCCCGGAATCGGTTGGGGCTGGCCGCCCGCAACGCCTCCAGCACTGGCTCTACCCGGCTACCCAGGTTCAGGTCGGCGTGGCCGATGATGGCCGCCGCGGCCAGCGTCGGACCGTAGATACCGCTGGCGCTGGCCGCGGCCAGGCCCTGTACAAATTCAACCTCGCCGGTGGGACGCATCTCTGGTGGCCCGTCCGGGCGGTACATTGCGCGACACTCGATGAACACAGTGGAGAGTACGTTGTGGCCGCTGGTGATGTCGGCAATTAGCTCGTCCAACAAGTAGCGTTGGTAAGGGAGGCGTTCGGGTCTCAAGTCCCAGAAATGATGGTGGGGCTCGCAAATAGGCAGGTCTGGCTCCAGAGTGGGCTCCTGGGTCAGAGCGTGCCAGTCATTTCCACCAAAGGGCATTCTGGGCCTCCCCATCAATAGCTGATCGCAGAAATCGGCGGCCCAATCATACCACACGGTTAGCTATCTGAAGTAGCTCAGGTGATTAAAAACTTGACCGTAGGATCGGATAATTTATAGTCTCAAGGGACGCCTATCCTGATCCATTTTAGAAAGGTTCTCCTCCGGTGAAGCACGACGGCGAAAATCAGCAGCACCAGAGCCCCAGCCCAATCAAGTAATGCCGGCCCGATGCCGCTCTGCGTCCAGTCCAGCCACGAGGGGGAAAGCTTATTCTCGGCATGGCCATAGGACAGCCCGTATAGTGGCCAGAACAGGGTTGCTGGACTCTCCCACATTCGATCATGTAACAGGTGCCCGACGGAAGCCAGTGAGAAAATCAATGGGCCAAGCGAACGCTTGAAAGGGAGCACAGGAAGAGAAAATACAACCAGGATCAAGTTGAAGACCAGGGTGTGGGCAATTGATCGACCCGGAAGGTTGAACACTTCTGGAAAAAACCACAATTGCAGTGATTTATCGATCAGGTCAGGCAAAAGAGCCCCGATGATCACCAGCCGGTAGTCAATATTCCATTCACCCCCTGGGCTCCGGTTAACTTGTTCGCAAGAACGGCCCCTGGGCGCACCAAAGATCCCAAAGGCGTGTCGCAGGAGATAATGCAAAACAAATACAACTGCGACGCTCAACCCAGCGTGGGAGAGGGGGTCGGTGGGCAATCCCGTCCACCATGCCCCGTTGGTTGGGTTCAACTGCCTCCCGGACGGCCAGCCCGCACCAGTATTGACCAATACGAATTTGGCCCGGCGGTCTCAGGGGTATTCGTACAATTGTGCAATCCAGGTCCGTGGTTGGTTGTTCAAGTTGTTTAATTCACTTAACTTTACACTAATTCGAACCTCAATGCTATGTTTCCAGGTTGGGCCACCGGATTTCGCTACGATTTCGATCTGTTTAAGATTACCGTCTGGGTATCAATAAACGAATCCAATGCGCGTCAAACAAGCTGTTTGGAGCGGTTGCGAAACAGCATGGGCTTGACCCCACCAATTCCACACGTTATCATGTTCTCCGCCTGATTGCGACTCAAGCTGGTTGATACCGAGGTGTGATATGGTGCCGGTTTGGATGTGGTCGCTATTTTCAGCTTACACTTCCCTTGGATAAAAGTGGATAATAGTTCGCTCGGCTCGTTCTGGAGACCGGGTCTTCGATAGAGAGATTCCGGTGAGATTGAACTGGTATCATCTTTGACGGCGTTGGCGGATCAGTGTGGTGGGAAACCGAAGTTACCATAACAAAGTTACCAAAACTAGCTTGAGGGAAGACCCGAAGCACAGCCCGTCTGGTCGAAGGCAATACGCGGCGGTGCTTTGCCTGGATCCGCAGTTTCGACGGGTCACCTTTCTTAAATATCCGGTCTGGATACCGATTTGTGTCGCCTGGTCGATCGGAAACTTGCAAATTGACCGCTACCGCACCCGGGTAACTGACCTGACCGTCGAAGGCAGCATCAAGTCAGGCGGCCCCCGTGTCACTGTGCCAACAAATAAGCCAAACCATTCCTTGGCAATTTGCTGGGCAGACTAATGCAAAGAGGTGGAGTGACAATGAGCGAACTAAATGGGCAAAACCGGGATGCGAGGAAGGCCACCAGGGCTCTGGGGCTGGTCGTGTTGAGCCTGGTTCTACTGACCGGCCTTTTGGGAGGAAGCGGGCCGGTCAAGGCGGAAGGCGCAACAATTACCCTGAATCCCACTCCCCTGGTGTTAGCAGTCAATGGCACCGGCTTCGTCGACGTAATAGTCGGCGATTTTACTTCCTCCGGAGGGCTGGGCGCCTACACTCTGGCCATTGAATACGATGCGTCCGTGGTGAGGGTAACGGGCGTTGATGAAGGGGACCCTCCCTTCGCCGGGGGCATACCCGATGCAGGCAACGAAGATGGCGGCGGTCCAATTTCCAGTACCGACAACGAGACGGGTGAGGTGCGGCTAGTTGCTTTCCAGGCATCTCAACTGCCCGGGCCTACCGGGGATATCCGCGTCGCCCGCATTAATTTTGAGGCCGTGGGCGCCTCCGGGGCCACTTCAGACCTGACCTTCATAGGTGCTAGCACAGGCCTGTTCGATGCCCAATCCGGCGGGTTCGTGCCGGTCACACCCACTAACGGCAGCGTTTTGATCGGGGGCAACCCCGGCGATGTCAGCGGCAAGACCACCTTGCAGCGCCGCGCCGTCACCGGTGGACGGGCATTGGTAGAGATATCTTGTCCCACCTCCGGCTTCACGGCCAATTCAGTACCAGACGACGATGGTTCTTGGCTGATTGCCGGTGTGCCAGCCGAAACCTGTACGATAACCGCTACCGCCCCCGGCTACTTGAGGGCCGAAGGCACACTTACGGTAGGAGACACCCCGGTGGATGTACCAGCAAACTTACTGCTAGCTGGGGATTCAGATAGCAACAACTTTATCAATATCAACGACATTACTGGGATTATCGGTCGATTTGGTCAGACTGCGGTGGATTGTGAAATCGAGGGACAGGTGGTTGACGTTGACTGCAACGACTTCGTTAACATCAATGATATTACCGGGGCTATTCCTAACTTCGGTAAGGGGACCCAGCCGTTTCCCACCCCATAGCATGGTGGGAGATGCAACGTTAGTGCAGTGAACCTACTAAATTGGTAATGATTTGGCGGCCAAGAGACTGGACTTGCCGACGCCTAACTCGCCGTGCCACCAGAAAAAGCTTTTTAAGGAGTTGTCAAATGACTAATGAGCAGGGACTACCCACCAGGCCATTCTTGGGATTGTCGGGATTATTCCCAGGCAGACTGGTGCTACTGGTGGTAGCGGCGGCGGTGCTGGGGCTCGCCCTGATGTTGACAGCCGGATCTATAGCATTCGCGGAAGACGCTACGTCGACTAGCTTTGCGCCCAACAGCGTTACTTTGGAAAATATCGGCGATAAGGCGACGATTACCTTGGCAACAGAAGGGGCTGATCCAATCGTCAGTGGCGTCCAGGTTAGAATTATGCACCCGGACACCCTGGCGGTGTCTGGCGTACGTTGCACTGGCATATTCGATGGCGGGTTCTCGACTGAGTCTCCTCAATCAGGAGGCGGCACACTAGTTGGGTGTGCCAGGTTATCTGGATCAATTACTAGCCCCACTGGCGACATGATGACCTTTGAATTGGAGCGGGTTGGACCATTTACGGCAGCCCAGACAGTCACAATTGCTCCGCTTGGTGGGCCAGATTCGACCTTTTTCTCATCGGAAGGACAGACTGTGGGAGGCCCCGGCACCACCAACGAACTTATCGTGTCCCCCGGCGAAATCCCGCCGGTAGCCAACGCTGGGGAAGACCAGGAAGTGGCGGTTGGCGCCACGGTGACCCTGGACGGCAGCGGCTCGACGGGGGCCGCGACCTACCGTTGGACCCTGACTACGGTGCCGGAATCCAGCAACGCCACCGCCAGCCTGACCGGGGCCGATACGGCGATGGCCAGCTTCGTGGCGGACCTGGCCGGGACCTATGAAGCCCAACTGGTGGTCAACGACGGGACGGAGGACAGCGCACCAGACTCGGTGAGCATCGTGGCCACCGATGTTATTGAAAACACCCCGCCGGTGGCGGCGGCTGGGGAAGACCAGGACGTGGCGACCGGCGACACGGTGACCCTGGACGGCAGCGGATCGGCCGACGCCGACGGCGACAGCTTGACCTACGCCTGGAGCCTGATCACGATGCCCGAGGGCAGCACCGCCAGCCTGACCGGCGCGGCGACGGCCAGCCCCAGCTTCGTGGCGGACCTGGCCGGGACCTATGAA
This sequence comes from Dehalococcoidia bacterium, assembly GCA_035714945.1. Taxonomy (GTDB): domain Bacteria; phylum Chloroflexota; class Dehalococcoidia; order Lucifugimonadales; family UBA3495; genus Casp-Chloro-G3. Next base: position 4,862 of record DASTLM010000284.1, read on the forward strand.
GCCCAACTGGTGGTCAACGATGGGATCGAGGACAGCGCGCCGGACACGGTGAGCATCGAGGCCAACTCGGCGCCGGTCTCTGCCGCTGGGGACGACCAGACCGTGCAGGCCGGCGACACCGTGACCCTGGACGGCAGCGGATCGACCGACGCCGACGGCGACACTTTGACCTACGCCTGGACCCTGACCACGGTGCCCGAGGGCAGCACCGCCAGCCTGACCGGCGCGGAGACGGCCAGCCCCAGCTTCGTGGCGGACCTGGCCGGGACCTACCAAGCCCAATTGGTGGTCAATGACGAGACCGAGGACAGCGCGGCCGATACGGTGAGCGTCGTAGCGTTTGACCTGGTCG
>DASTLM010000285.1:0-3522 GCA_035714945.1 Dehalococcoidia bacterium
CTTCTGCACCAGGCCCTTCTCGCCGACAATTATTCCGGCTTGAGGTCCGCCCAGTAGTTTGTCCCCGGAAAAGAAGGTCAGTCCGACACCAGCGGCGACACTTTCCTGGGGTGTTGGTTCGTGGGCCAGGCCGTACTTTTCACTGCTCAGCAGACACCCACTGCCCACATCGTGGAGCACCGGAATACCTCGCCGCTGGCCCAATGCCACCAGTTCGTTGGGCTCCACCGATGCGGTGAAACCTTCCACTCGGAAGTTGCTGGCGTGGGCTTTAACCAAGGCCCCGGTGTCGCTGGTAATCGCATTCTCATAGTCACTGACATAGGTGCGGTTGGTGGTGCCAACGTCAACCAGCTTTGCCCCGCTTTGCTTCAGCACATCCGGGATGCGGAAACCGCCGCCAATCTCCACGGCCTCGCCCCGGGATACTATCACCTCTTTGCCGGTCGCCAGGGCCGAAAGTCCCAGGAGCACTGCCGCCGCATTATTGTTGACCACCAGAGCGGCTTCGGCCCCGGTCAAGGCCCGCAGCAGGGATTGCAGGTGGGCCTGGCGAGAGCCCCTGCGCCCGGTGGTAACGTCCAACTCCAGATCTGAGTACCCCAGGGCCGCCAGCACCGCCGCCTTACTGGCCGCCTGGCTCAGGGGAGCGCGGCCCAGGTTGGTGTGAATGATTACCCCGGTGGCGTTGATCACCCGCTGGGGGGAAGGCCGCAGCATTGCTGCCAGGTCCAGGCCTACTGACGCCGCCACTTCTTCCGCCGAGGCCGCTTCGCCTCCCTGACGGACCGTCTGCCTGGCCTGGTCCAACCGCTGGCGTACCAGGTCCACCACCCAGTCCCGACGATAAAGGCTCAAAAACTCGGCCAGGCGCGGCTGGGATAATACGGCATCGACACTGGGCAGATTACGGAACTGCATTGACTCTCCGATGATTCAAGACCGGGCGTCCAAAAGCGGAAATAATTGTACCACGAATGGCTGGCCTGCTCAGCCAGGCCTCACGCCCAGCAGCAACTAGCAATCTGTATTACATGAGTATAGAATTACACCAAAAGGTAAGGGTTTTCGTCATGTTTTTGCCCGGTGTATCCCTTAAAGTAAAACTTCTGGGAATTGCGGTCCTGGCGATTCTCACGGTCTCGCTAATCGGCACTTCGCTGGCGGTAGTTAATCAGGTGGTGGCCGAGGGAAACGGCCAGACCCAGTTCAGCCGCGATGAGTCAGCCAGCTTGCCGCGCAATCCCTGGCCGATCAATCAGCCGATCAACCAAAGGAAAGCCTCAGATGACCTCGTGGTGGTTAGTGCCTTGAAGTTCGTGTGTCCCTTCCACTAAACTCTGCTCCACAACCGACCGGTATCACCTTCCCAGCTTTAACCATTCGACCTTAGGAAGAGTTTGTCATGCAACCCGGCCTTCCCCCAGAACTTGATGCCCTGAAGAACACCATCCGTCAGATTGTCCGCGAAGAGTGTATCCCGTTGGAATCCGAGTTTCTGTCCCACCCGCCCCGAGACGGGGAGGAAAACGAGGGTGCGCCTCGGGGAATTCTGGAAGCGGTGCCGGGCATACTGGGCACTCTGCCCAGAGACAAATGGGACCGGCTGCACCAGGTTTCCCGAGACACCGGGATTTATACCTCATTTGTGCCCGAAGAGTACGGCGGAGGCGGCATGGGTGCCCTGGGTCACGTAATCCTGGAGGAGGAGGTGCACCAGAGTATCTTGCACCTGCCCACCGCTCCGGTGCCCATGTTCATGATTGGGGCGTGCACGCCAGAGCAGGAGCAAAAATATCTGTACCCGGCGATCAACGGCGACCTTTACTACGCTTTCGGCCAGACCGAGCCTCAGGCTGGCTCTGACCCCGGCGGCATGATGCAGACCCGGGCGGTCAGGGACGGCGACGATTGGGTCATCAATGGCACCAAGATGTTCATCTCCGGCGCGGCCAGCTCGGACTATCTGCTGGTGCAAGCCGTCACGGACCCGGAGAAACGGCAGCGGGGCGGCATCACCATGTTCATCATCGACAATCCCACCCCAGGGATGAGCTTCGACCCGATTCACGTTTGGACCATGCCCAGCCGGGCCCAGCAGAATCTGGTGCATCTGGACAATGTCCGAGTGCCCCAGACCCAGGTACTGGGCGAAGTTGGCTACGGGTTCACTCTGGGACAGCAGTGGCTGGTGCATCATGACCGGTTGCTGCGGGGATCAATGGCTCTGGGTATCCTCAGCCGTGCCCTGACCATGGCCATTGACTGGGCCAAACAGCGAGTCACCTACGGCCGCCCCATCGCCGACCGGCAGGCCATCCAGTGGATGCTTACCGACGTGTACATCGATATAATGGCTTTACGCGCCCTGACCCGGGGGACAGCGCAGCGGGCGGACAACGGGGAAGATGTCCGGGTGGAAGCTTCAATGGTCAAGTACTGCGCCGGAGAGTGGGGATGGCGGAGCATCGACAAAATCATGCAGGTATTCGGCGGCATTGGGGAAACCGTGGATCTGCCCATCTCCCACTGGTACCACATGCTGCGCCACGCCCGTATTGGCGGCGGCACCTCGGAGATTCACAAAGTTGTGATGTCCCGGGCCTTACTCGACGGAAGGGTAAATTATCAGGGGTAATACCACAGGGGTAATACAACAGCGGTAATTACCAGTTCCTCAACTCTCCGGTTAGAGGGCTGTCGCGATTGATGGTAGTCGCCATAAAACAATTCACCTGCGCCAATCACGTCCCGTTACCAGTACAAGACCGCACCGGGCAGACCTACTGCTATAACTGCGTAATCGAAACCCACCAATCCCAGGCCTACAACCTGGCCCGGCGTCTGTTGAGCGACTGGTCTCTGGCCGAGGACGCCGTCCAGGAAAGCTTCGTTTCCGGATACCGGGCCTTCGCCCAATTTCGGGGAGAGAACCTGAAAGCCTGGGTGATGCGAATTGTCGCCAACTGCTGCCGGGACATGTTGCGCTCGCGACGCGCCCGGCCCACCGTCTCCCTGGACCCGACACCCGCCGATTCCGACGACCCGACGCCTTCGGCGGTAGACCTGCCCTCGGGACAACCTTCGCCGGAAGAGTTAGCCGAACAGAACGAGTTGCGCCGGACCATTGAGTCGGCCCTGGCCAGCCTCTCCGAAGATCGACGCCTGGCGATAACTCTGGTGGATGTGCAGGGCTTTAGCTACGAAGAGGCTGCCCAGGTGATGAACTGCTCGCTGGGCACGGTAAAATCGCGAATCAGTCGGGCGCGGGGGGAGCTTAGAGACTACTTGAGAGGGACCGGGGAACTTTTGCCCGCCCAGTTCCGTCGTGGTAATTAGCAATATGTGGATTTTCCGACGACACAGACACCTGAAGCTTGAATTGCTTTCCGAGTACCTGGACGGGCGTCTGGGCAGCACAGCCCATCTCCGGGTCTCCCGTCAGGTGGATACCTGCCAGTTCTGCCGCGACGAACTGGACAGCCTCCGTTTAACCGTCGCCCTGCTGCGGGAGCTACCCGA
>DASTLM010000286.1:0-2050 GCA_035714945.1 Dehalococcoidia bacterium
CGACTGAAACGACCTGAGCATAGACGATGGCCTCAACCCTCCAAACCCTTTCGTGACGCCGTTGTTCTGCTTAACTAAACCGTATTGGATTTAGCCCTGACCCCAGATTACGCACCCCCAGGCAATCGCATCTTAACCTCGTAGAGTGTCACCCGTCACACCGGCGGAAGCCGGTGTCTAGTTAAATTCCCCTGGGTTCCGGCTTCCGCCGGAACGACGGTATGGCTCAGACCTCACGGGATTTGCTAGCGGATAGCCTGCCTTCAGGAAGATGCAATTGCCCTGTAAGTACCCCCAGGAGTCATGGATTGATTGCAGGGAGAATGGGCTGGGTGATGGCGTGGTTGTTGAGCCGACCGAAGGGCAATCAACGACTCCCTTCAGGTAGTTGACCGGATGATACACCTAACCCCAGACCGCAGTTCAGGAATTCTCCCCGGTGCCGCTGCCCCGCTGGGAACGCAGGAACTGCTCCAGTTCGTGGATTACCTCCGCTGGGTCGGGCATTTCGCTGGAAGTTACTGACTCGTCGTACCGGTCTTCCAGCTTCTTGATGTATTCGGTTAGCTGGTCATCCTGGTTCGCCGCCCTGGCCACCTCCACATCGAAGGTGTCGGCGGCGGCGCTCAACTCGCTCAAGTCGATGGGAAGGTTGAGCAGCGAGACCAGGCTCCTGGCCAGGGTGTAACTGATACGGTAATTGGGCGCGGCCTGAAGATAATGGGGCGTGTTTCCCCACAAAGAGGCGTAACCCATACCCTTCCTGGTGCAGGCGTCCATCACAGCGGTGCTGATACCGGTAGGTCCCTGGTAGTTGGATGACCCCACGCTGGCCGAATCCAGGGCCTTTTGCAAGTCGGGTTGGGTTGAAGACCCGGTCAGGCGCACCGGCCTGGTATGGGGCACGGCGTCCAGCAGCGCGCCAACATGAATCACCGTTTTTACGCCGGACTGATGGGCCAGGTCGGCGACGATCGACGAGAAGGTACGCCAGCGGAGGTTGGGTTCGACTCCCAGCAGAAACATCAGCCTGGTCTGGTTGCCCGTCCCATGGCCCGTCCCGTGGCCCGTCCCGTGGCCAGTCCCGTGGCCAGTCCCGTGGCCAGTCCAATGGAAGAACTCGTTGGCGGGCCAGTGGATGCGCCGGCGGCCATCCCGGGTGCGACTGGAGCGGGGACGTTCCTGGGTAAAGACGAAGAATTCTTCCGGGTCTATCTCGGCAAACTTCCTGGCTTGCAGCTTGCGCAGCAAATATTTGATGGTGTTGGTGGCACTCTCCGCGGCGTCGGGCCAGCCGGCATAAGCAATCAGCAGATGGTCCAGCTTGGTATCGGGCGTCTCGTGGATGGTCAGGTAATCTGAATGCAGCGGCAATTTTTCTCCTCAGGGGCGGGAGGCTTCGGGCGAGGACCAGACCGGAGTGGGGGCTCCAGTCCCCAGTGTAGCATTCCATTTTGTTGGTCACAAGGCGGCTAGGAGACCGCCCGGCCCAGCAGAATCCCCAGGTAGGCGACCGCCAACCCCAGGACTACATTCCCCAGGACGCTGACCGCCGCCCGGAAGAGTTCGCCATCTTCGACCAGTCTAAGGGATTCGAAGGTAAAGGTGGAGAAGGTGGTGTACCCACCCAGGAAGCCGATCGCCACCAGGCTGCGCAGGTTCACCGATATGATGGTGCGTTCCATGGCCAGGCCCATGAATAACCCCAGGGCGAAGGAGCCGGTGACGTTGACCGTGAAGGTGCCCATCACCGTGGCCGGCCCCAGATAAGCCACGGCCATCCGGCCTACGCCGTAGCGCAGCACCGACCCACCGGCCCCACCGAGGGCAATCAGCAACCAGGTCACTGATCCATGTTCCAGTCCAGGTCCCAGCAAAGGCATTCGCTGATGGTCTCTTCACCGCCAGGAGGGCGTGGGCGATAGCACTGATTCACCCATACCTTCAGACAGCGGCGGCTCAGGCCCAGACTCCGCGCTGGTTCAGGGTGCGCTCATCCAGTTCCACTCCCCAACCGGGACTATCCAGCAGCGTTAACTCACCGTTCTTG
>DASTLM010000287.1:0-1594 GCA_035714945.1 Dehalococcoidia bacterium
CCTCCGGAAAGGGTTATGATGTACTGACGCCGGGGTGCATTGTGCCAATCGCTAAAACGCCCCGGAGGTGAAGATCGAAACACCACGCCCCTGGCGGTGTGCAAATTCGTCAGGTCGGGAGTTGACGCCAGGTCCAGTTCCTCCATGTGGGATGCACCATCGTTACCGCAATACAATCTGTAGATCGCCATCGGACACCTCCTGCCAGATAGGTTAGCACTCAGTAGGTCCAGACTTTCTGGATCACGCAGATTGTACCTTCTAGTCTGGCCGGGTTCAATCGAGACTAATGCCCGAGATTATTGCCGCCAGATACCTGGATCGCTGGGAGCAGCCGGTAGCTGGTGCAGTTGCAGATCCTGGCGGTGCTGGGCTGGTCGGAGATTCGATTTTTTGAGCCGAATTACCGGATATAGAATTACCGGGATATAGAATTACCGGGACATCGATCAGTCCAACTTGAGCTGGTACCGGTAGCCCCGGGCAATCCCCCGCACCGGGAGGGGCGGCTGCTCCCTGGCCCGGTAACGGTATTCGCCGCCGGGATCGCCCTTGGGGCCGACGGTGCCGCGCAGCAGGCCCAAGCCTTCAACCTCCATCTCTACTACATCGCCCGGCCGCAGGAACCTGGCTGGTTCCACGCCCTTGCGAATGGCCTCGCCGATGGAGCCGCCGCCGACCGTCCCGCATCCCAACACGTCGCCCGGCGCGATTCGGCTGTCCCGGGAGGCCCGCTCCACCATTGCCCCCCAGGTATGGTATGCCAGGCCGCCGTCGCTGTCCTTTACCCAAAACTCTCCGTTGACTCTGGCGGAACATTTGACGTGCAGCCGGCCGTCCCGGAGATAGGAAGCCATTTCATCGGTGGTCACCAGCCAGGGGCCCAGAGAAGATGCCGAGTCCTTACCCTTGGCCGGACCCAGTCCCACGGCGCTCTCGTCCCGCTGCAAGTCGCGACTGCTCCAGTCGTTGAAAATGCAGAAGCCCGCGATGTAGTCCAGAGCCTCCGACTCCGGGACGTTGCGGCCCTCCCGGCCAATGACGCAGGCTATTTCCAGTTCGTAGTCCAGCATGTCTGCCGCCGAAGGATAAGGAATGGTATCGTCGGGGCCGTAGATGCACAGCGGGCTGGAAAAGTAGAAAATCGGCATCCGGTACCAGGCTTCCTCGCGTTGCCTGGTGCCCTGAGCAGTGGCATGTTCCTCGAAGATCATAAAATCGCGTACCGTTGGCGGCTGGAGAATTGGGGAGCGGAGGCGCAGGTTGCCTGGCGCAAAACTGAGGGTGTTAGAACTTGTTCCCAGAGCGGCGGCGACCCGTTCAATTGCCGACGGTCCGGTTTCCAGCAGCGCCTGGACATCCCGCAGGGTCTGGCTGGCTCCGAGCAACTCGGTCACATCCACCACCTGCTGGTCGCGAAGGACGCCACAACGCGGCCCGGTTCCAGTGTCGTAGGTTACCAGCTTCATCTAGCTCCTCACTTAGCTCCTCACTGTTTCGCCCATGGTCAGGGCTAATTCTGGTGAGATTCGTCCGGATGGGTTCCGGATGGGTCAATTTAGTACTACAGTCGCAGTTCTCACTGGTTACCCTC
>DASTLM010000288.1:0-3430 GCA_035714945.1 Dehalococcoidia bacterium
TACGGCCCGCAACATGCCGACCGTGTGTTCGAGATTGATCGCTCCGATCTCCCGCCCAACCTACCCCTTCAGGTGGGCCTGCGTTTGCAGGGCAACCCTCCAGGCGGACGCCCGGGCGGACGCGCAGTTGAGGTTACCATCGTGGAATTCGACCACTCCAGAGTGAAGATGGACGCCAACCATCCCCTGGCCGGAAGAGACTTGACCTTTGACATCCAGTTGGTGGAAATCGGCTAATACCGCTGCTGGCCCAGCGTCTGATAGGTGACTGGTGACAGCGAGCTCAGGCCGGCGTCCACCGGCAGGGTTATCCCGCTGACCCAGCGGGCCTCGTCACTGGCCAGATACAGGGCGGCATATCCGATGTCCCAGGAGTCTCCCTCGGTGCCTAGCGGCGATGCGTTCCGGCGGATCTGGCGCAGATCCTCATCCATGCGAGGGGCCACCATGGGCGAATAGACCAGCCCGGGAGCGATGCAGTTGACTCGTATACCCTCGCGGCCATGATCGGCGGCCATGCTCATGGTGAGCCCAATTACTGCCGCCTTGGACGCAGTATAGGGCGTGCTGCTGTGGGCCCGCAGTCCGGCGATGGAAGATATGTTGATAATGCAGCCGCCGTCGCCGCTTTCGATCATTTTCGGGATGGCGTATTTGCTGCACAGCACAATGCTCTTGACATTGACCGCCATCACGAAGTCCCAGTCCTCTTCACTGATCTCCAGCACGGTGCCCCGGCGGGAAATACCCACATTGTTGTCCAGGATGTCCAGACGCCCGTACCGGTCCATAGCCGCATCCACCATGCGGCGGCAGTCACCGGCGTTGGTCACGTTGCCCTCGAACACCGACGCCTCGCCCCCTTCTGCCTGAATCATCGCCAGGGTCTCCTCGGCCCGCCCTCGCACGGAGTCTGCCAGCAGCACCTTGGCCCCTTCTCGGGCGAACAGCACCGCCGCTGCCTTGCCGTTACCCACTCCAGGCCCGCTGGAACCGGCCCCGGTGATGATGGCAACTTTTCCTGCCAACCTGCCCTTATCCTGCGGCATGATAACGCTCCTTGGTTCGGTTTCAGTCCTAAGCTCCCGTTCCGGGAGTAACCATCCAGGAATAGGTAGGGAATGTCAATAGTCACTTCTCGGTGGACCCTACTCGGTAATTGGCCGGGACACGATCCACAGGCTAATAATGGTATAAATCACCATCAACCCCAGCATCGGAAACTGGCTGCGCAGGACCAGAGACTGGCTGGGATAAAGCCGCATCGCCCGAATGTGCGCCAGGTACACCCCAGATATATGTCCCAGGACGATTACCATCACCGAGAATATCCAGATAAACCGGGCGTTGGTTACGCGGACATGAATCACGTAATCGGCGGTGCCGAACAGATTCCAGCCGAAGCCGAAGGGGTCGGAGGCCAGGGCGATGATCAGCTGCCCCTGAATCAGCAGATAACTGAGGAAGTGGGCGTAGTTGTAGGCCAGGGCGATGGGTATCAGGGAGAAAGCGTAAGCGCCAATCAGCGCTGGCACCCGCGGCGGCCGCCGTCCTACCATCCGGTACATCAGATAGCAGAAAATACCGTACACCGCCGCAAAAGCCAGGGGAAAACCCACCAGCCCCAGGGTATTGGCAGTGGTCACGCCATTCAGGAAAGCGGACCTCAACTCCGGAAACTGGGTGATGAAGAAGCTTTGCACGACCAGCCATTCCGGCGTGGCGCTAAAGCCGTCAAAGGTTACGCTGGCCAGCACCAGCATCACCATGGCGATAGCGCTGGGAGTCACCGCGAAACCGGTGCCCAGGCCCACCGCCGGGGGGCGCAGGTTAAACTCACGCCCTTCGGCGTACTGAAAGCATTCGTAGCAATCGATGCACTCACCGTCCTCGCTCCGGCAGTCCTCGGCCGAGCACTCCCGGCACTTGGCCGGTTCAGGCACTCGGACATCAGTTATGGAGAAGCGGGAGAGAAAGCCATACACCACCGAGAACGCCTCTCCGTGCCTCAGCCACTGCTGCTTACCAAAGGTAAACATCCCGGCCCAGGTAATGGCGCTGTAGACGATGACCATCACGGCCAGGTCTCGGGGGCTGGAGCTTTCGGCGAAGGCGTTCTCCGACCAGACAAAGGCGAAGAATAGAATCACCGCCGGCCATATGCCCCATTTCCGGGGATAGGCAACTCCCAGATGCAGCGACTTTTCGGGCCAGGCCATCTGAAAGAGGCCCTCCGCCCAGGAAAATGCAATCTTCCAGGGGTTGACCAGGGCCCAGAGGTTGCCGAAGATGGCGACGAAGAACCCCATTCCCACCCACCAGATCACCCAGATGAAGGTGGGGGCAAAGTTGTCCACCGGCCTGGTAGCGCCCAAGAGCGCGGTGGCAATGACCAGCCACAGCAAAAACAGCGATGCAATTTTGGCTGGCCACAGGAAGGGCCCGCTCAGCGCGACCTCAATCCACCGGTATTGGAACAGGTTGAAGCGCGGATAGCCAACGGTCCGTGAATCTCCCCGGACGACCAATCCCACGACGACAAAAGAAAATACCACCGCGGCGGCGCCACCCACCGCAAAGAACCCCAGGGGCAACGGCAGGTCGTATCGATCGCCAACGCCGTGAGCGTAGGCCGGCTGGGCCAGTAATGCGATTCCCAGGGCGACCAGCGGAAGCAGGACTTTCTGACGGTTCATGAATCTGTCCCGAGTTTCAAAATTGCTCTGGTCGTGGGTTTCGATCGGCTCAGGACGCGGGGATTGAGCCCGCCCAGGTTGAACCCGCAGTGAGATACACTATGTTTTCAGCATTACCCGGCCTGGCAGAAGGGTGATTCGCCAGCCAGGTTGCGCCGTTAGCCGACGCTCTCCGGCTGCTTCTTACCGCTAACCCGGTCCCAGGTCCAGATGCCCACTGTAACTATAACCACCGCCAGTGCGGCGATCAAAATCCAATTGATGCTACTGCCACCTTCCCTTACCCTCATCGGTACTACCATGACCGCTGGACCCAGTTCCGATGCCACCTCGACGGTCACTTCCCACTCTCCCGCCAGGTCAAAGGGCAGGTTGGTCTCGAAAAACTGGGGGTTGAAGTCATTGGGGGCAGGGATGGGGCCAAAGGCGGTGGATCCTTCCGGACCGGTACCCGACAGAGCGACATTGGCTTCGGTAACTGGCTCCCCGCTGGCCAGCGATATGATCAGAATGCTCAGGTGAGTATTGGCGACCACCGCCTGACCCGGCAGAATGCTGACATCGATTCGGTAGGGACCCTGTTCCTGGGACCAGAGCAACTTGGCCCGACCGTTGGCTGAGGATACGCTGTAACTGAAGGCCGCTGCCATCACCAGGGCCGAGAGGACGATCCGAAATAGAAAGGAGAAGATGGGAACTGGTTGCGGCAAGATACCTGACCAGATAACCGAACT
>DASTLM010000289.1:0-10256 GCA_035714945.1 Dehalococcoidia bacterium
GCAGCAATTCTAATTTTAGGCAGAAACCAGACATGGACCAGGGAACATATACGGAACTAGACCATCAAAAGCGCATGTTCCCTCCAACATGTACCACTAATTTGACAGCAAATCGTCCATAATCAGAATTGCTGTCAAAATGGTGGCGGAGGTGGCGGCGACGGTTCAGTACGAATAAGATAAGAAAACCCCGGTCTCAATAACCGGGGTTTTGGTATCAATCAGTGTGGCGGGAGTGCGAGGGAGTCGAACCCACCTACCCCGCTCGTCACGAGGCATAACGGATTTGAAGTCCGCAAGAGCCACCGGGCCCCATCCACTCCCCCATTATGCCTGGAAGGTTGGGTTAGCTGCCCAGCACCGCGTCAATCTTCTTCTTCAACGCGCCCTTGGGCAAGGCCCCCACAACCTGGTCCACCGGCTTGCCGCCCTTGAAGAAGATCAGGGCGGGTATGCTGCGGACTCCGTACTTCATCGCAATGTTGGGAGCGCTGTCAACGTCTACCTTGGCCACGTTCATCTTTCCGGTGTACTCTTCGGCCAGATCATGCACGGTGGGTGCAATCATCTTGCAGGGACCGCACCACTCCGCCCAGAAGTCGACCATTACCGGTAGGTCGGATTTGATTACTGCCTCTTCCCAACTGCTTTCACTAACATTAACCGGTGCTGCCATTTCCCCTCCAGGGTATTTTTACTGTACTTCCTGATTTATCGATATTTATTATTTATCGATATCTATCGATCTATCGACGGTACAAAACTTGGATGCGCGCCTCCCGCATCAGCTGCGGTATCGCATTGGGTTCAGTGTATACCCGAGTAACCTTCAGGTCAACCGGAATCGTAGCCGGTATTCCCTGGGCCACATCAGTCTCTCGTGTATCAGTCCCCTCGGCGATGGTCTTGGATAAATGCCCTCCCTGGATTATAGTAGTCGGTGGAGGATTATTGATCGATCAGCGGGTTGAACGAGGCCAGCTACTGACCCTATCGCTAGAATCGTGGGGCCGGTTGGGCGAGGCCATGGCCAATTACCAGGGAACGGATGTCTTCGTCTCCGGCGGTATCCCCGGCGAGCGGGTGGTCGCCCAGGTGCTGCGGGTCTGGCGCAAATATGTCGCCGCCCGGGTGGTTGAGGTGCTGGACGCCTCCCCGCACCGGGTCGAAGCTCCCTGTCCCTACTACGGAAATTGCTCTGGATGTCAGTGGCAACACCTTTCCTACGACGCCCAGCTGAAGGCCAAGCATGACCAGGTGGTTGACGCCCTGCAGCGGGTCGGTGGATTTGGCCCTGCGGTAGTGTCACCGGTGACTCCTTCACCCCGGCAGCTGGGCTACCGCAACCACGCCAGGATGACCACCGGAGCAGGTGGGGCCCTGGGCTTCGTGCATCGGGAGACCCGCCAGTTTGTCCGGGTGGACCATTGCCTGTTGATGCACCCGGGAGTCAATGACCTGCTGGGCGGGCTCCAGGACAAATGCGGCGAAACCACGCAGCTTTCCATACGGGCCAGTGAAGAGACCCGCGACCACCTGATTCAACCCCCATTGAAAAGCCCGGACGTTCCGGTGGCCACCGGTCAGAAACACTATGTCGAGTCGGTCAATGGCCGCCGGTTTAGAGTCGCGTCGCCTTCTTTCTTTCAGGTGAATATCCAGCAGACTTCCAATCTGATCGATGTCGTCCGCCACGCTCTGGATCTCTCCGGCACCGAGGTGTTGCTGGACGCCTACACCGGGGTTGGCACCTTTGCCATTCTGCTGGCCCCCTACGTTCGCCGAGTTATCGCGGTGGAAGAATCTTCAGCGGCGGTGGCCGATGCCAGGGAGAACGCCGCCGGTCTGGACAATGTCGAATTCCTTCTGGGCAAGACCGAGCACGTCCTCAGCTGCCTTGCGGAGAAACCTGATGTGGTGCTGTTGGACCCGCCCCGGGCCGGCTGCCAGAAGGAGGCGTTGCGCAGCCTGTTAAAACTGGCCCCACCCCGGGTAGTCTATGTATCTTGCGACCCGGAGACCCTGGCCCGGGACTTGAAACTGCTGTGCCAGGGGCCTTACCGGTTAGCCAGTATCCAGCCGCTGGACATGTTCCCCCAGACTCATCATGTCGAGTGCGTGGCGGTCCTGGACCGGACCGCCACGCCCGCCCGCATCGTCCTGGCATCGGGTTCTCCCCGCCGGACCGAGTTGCTGGCGGACCTGGGGTTGGACTTTGAGGTAATGCCTTCGAATGTCGACGAGGAATTGATAACCGGGGAAACTCCGCAAGAAATGGTTCTGAGGTTGTCCGCGGCCAAAGCCCAGGCGGTGGCGGATACCCTGGATGATGGGTACGTGATTGGCGCCGACAGCACCGTGGTATTCCAGGGACGGGCAATCGGCAAACCGGTGGACGCCGCCGACGCCCGCCGGATGCTGCGTGCCCTTAGCGGCACCAGGCATTACGTAACCACCGGCGTGACGGTGATCGACATAGCGTCCGGGCGGCGGTTGACCAATAGTATGACCGGTGACATCGTGCTCCGGGAGCTGAGCGACGAGGAAATCGAGACATCCGTCGCCACCGGCACGCCAATGGACAAAGCCGGCGCCTACGCCATCCAGGACCGGGCGTTGCGCCCCGGGGAGCTGGTCCGAGGATGCTATCCTAACGTGGTGGGACTCCCGCTGTGCCTGCTGGCCCGAATGCTGGCCGAGTTGGGTTGTCCCTTGCCGCCTGACTGGGCAATGGCGCCACAAAGCCGCTGCAAAACCGACTGTCCCTTTGCCGGGAGAAGTTCAGCTTGAACTTTATGGGAATGGGAATGCCGGAGATAGTGGTGATTCTGGTCATCGCTTTCCTGGCGCTGGGTCCCCGGAAGTCCGTCGACCTGGCCCGCACCACGGGTAGGGTGCTGCGAGACCTGCGGCGGACCTTCAATGAGATCACGGCTGCCGTTACCCTGGAAGATATCGGAGATTCACCCCCGCGGCGGCCCAACACTTCCCTCCCTCCGTCCAACGACGATCCTCCGCCAACCCGTCGGGAATGAACCACCGCGAGCTTTCCCTTGATGACCATCTGCAAGAGCTGCGACGCCGTCTACTGATTTCGGTCATCGCGCTGCTGGTGGGTACGGTGGTGGCCTTTGCCTTCTGGGAACAGGCGGTGGAGTTGTTGAAACGCCCGGCCCAGGAAATAAACGGCGGCCAGGGCGTGAAGCTAATCGCAACCCAGGTTACCGAAACCCTGACCACCAGCTTCAAGCTTTCCATGGTCGGCGGCGCGGTCCTGGCCTTTCCGGTTATTCTCTACCAGGTAATCCGCTTCGTAGCGCCGGGCTTGACCGGCAGTGAAAGGCGCACCCTGTTCATTTTTATGCCGGGGGTCATGCTGGCCTTTGTGGCGGGAGTGGCCTTTGGCTACTTTGTCCTGACCCCGCAAGCGTTGCCATTTTTGCTGACCTTCGGGGAGGGTGTGGTGGAGCCGCTGGTGCGCATCAGCAGCCTGGTGGATGTGATGATCCGGTTGCTGTTCTGGATGGGCATCGTTTTCGAGACCCCGCTGGTAATGCTGCTGCTGGCCCAACTGGGAATTGTCGATGCCCGGGCTTTTTCCCGATTTCGCCGCTTCTGGGTGGTGATCGCTTTCATCCTGTCGGCGGTGATCACCCCGACCTTTGACCCGATAAACCAGATCCTGGTGGCAGTGCCCCTGCTGGTGCTCTACGAATTGGGTGTGTTACTGGCCAGGCTGGCGGGGAGGAGCCGGCGGAAATCAGCCGAGGCGACCAATCCGATTCCCTGATCAGCAGGTTGATGAAAAACCCTTTTCGACCATCCCCTTCCCCCTTCCTGACCAGGAAGGGGTGGAAATTGGATCTGGGGACAGGTGCTGACTAAAGTGTGATCAGGCCAGATCGTCGGTGTTGCTGGCCGAGCTGATTGGCCTTTTCTCTTCGGGTGGACGTTGCTCCGCTTCATCTTCTCCGGTGACTGATGACTTGAAGGAGCGGATGCCCCGACCCAATGACGAGCCAATTTCTGGCAACCGGCGCGCGCCGAAAATCAGCAGTAATACCGCCAGAATGAGGAGAAGCTCCGGTAGACCCAAGGGTCCGACTCTCATAGCAACCTCTTCAGATTAACCTGACTGAGCCCTATGATACCAAAAACGCTTGCCGGTAACAAATGACGGTGCCCGGCGCCACCCGTTGGCCCGACCACCCTGGCATCGATTATCGTGTTGTCGATACCGGGACCCCCTTGTATAATTGGCGGGTACTGGAGTCCCATCAAACAAATTGTAATTCAGATTTTTAAGATCGTAATTTTAAGATCGTAATTTTAAGATCGTTCTCCGGGCAGGTGTAGATGGCCCAAGATTATGACCTGGTGGTGATCGGTGCCGGGCCGGGTGGATACGTTGCAGCTATTCGCGCGGCCCAACTGGGAATGAAGACCGCCATCATCGAGCGCGAAAGCCTGGGAGGAGTCTGTCTAAACTGGGGGTGTATCCCCAGCAAGGCCCTGCTCAAGAACGCTGAGATCCTCTCCTACATTCACCGCGCCGAGGAGTTCGGCCTTCACTTCGACAACTTTCACGCCGATTATTCGGCGGCCATTGACCGCAGCCGGAAAGTGGTCGACCGCAACGTTCAGGGAGTAGCCTACCTGCTGCGAAAAAACCGGGTGGACCATTTGTCGGGCTCCGCAACCCTGAAAGGAAATGGCGTGGTGGAAGTCTCGCCGGAGGGCCAGAAGCTAAACGCCAGAAACATCGTCGTCGCCACCGGCGCTCGACCGCGCAGTATTCCTCCCCTGCCGGTGGACCAGGCCCGAATCATCACCAGCCGGGAATCCTTCCTGCTCCGGAAGTTGCCCCGGTCCATGGTCATCGTTGGGGGCGGGGCCATCGGCGTGGAATTCGCCTACCTGTATCAAATGTACGGTGTCGACGTGACGGTGGTGGAACTGCTCCCGCACCTGGTGCCCACCGAGGACGAAGACATCAGCCGTCAGTTGGAGCGGTCCTTCGCCAAACACCGGATCAAAGTCATAACCGGGGCCGGCGTCACTGGGGTGGAGCAGCGCCCCGACGCCCTGACCGTCAAACTGAGTAAGGATGGCGCGGTACAGTCCATCGATTGCGAGATGGTGCTGGCGGCCGTCGGTATTCAGCCCAACAGCGATGGTCTGGGACTGGAGGAACTTGGTATCGAAATCCAGGGCGGCTACATCCAGATTGACGACCAGATGTCGACCAATGTCCCCGGGATCTACGCCATTGGCGATGTGACGGGTAAGCTGGCCCTGGCCCACGTGGCGTCGGCGCAAGGTGTCACCGCCGCGGAGCATATCGCCGGGAGGGAGACCCAACCGCTGGACTACTCGCTGATGCCCCGCGCCACCTATTGTCAGCCCCAGATTGCTAGCTTCGGCTTGACTGAAGCCCAGGCCAGAGAACAGGGCCACGATGTGAAGGTCGGCGAGTTCAATGTTCGGGCCAACGGCAAGGCGATGGCGATGGGTGAAATCGACGGTCTGGTGAAACTGGTGGTGGACGCCCGCTACGGCGAGATCCTGGGAGGACACATGATAGGTCCGGAGGTCACCGAGTTGTTGGGCGAGTTAGCCCTGACCCGGCTGCTGGAGGGCACTACGTTGGAGTTGGGTTGGGCGGTCCATGCCCACCCCACCATCTCGGAAATGTTGAAAGAGGCTGCCCTGGCCGCCCAGGGCCGGGCGATTCACATGTAGTTAACCTGTGGTTAACCGTTGAAGGCTCGATTCGTTAGACCCACGTAGTCACCGCGGGAGGTAAATTTGGCAACCAACATAGTGATGCCTCAAATGGGTTACGATATGCGAGAAGGCACCGTAGTCCGCTGGCATAAGCAAGAAGGGGAAACCGTCGCCCGAGGGGACGTATTGGCCGAAATCGAGACCGACAAGGCTACCGTTGAATTTGAGGCTTATACCAGCGGGGTGTTGGGCAAGATAATGGCCGCGCCGGGGGTGGTCGTTCCGGTTGGTGAACTGATCGCGGTGATAATATCTCCCGGCGAACCACTGCCGGTCAATCTGACGCAAGGCGCCGCAAAACCCCCGGCCGTTCAGCCCAATCTGGCTGCCCCAGCGTCTACTCAGCCAGTCGTGTTGGCGCCAACTGCCGCGACTCCCGGAGAAATTCGGGAAGTCCGGGCGTCTCCCATCGCTCGGCGTCTGGCCCGCGAACGGGGCATCAATCTGGTTGACATAACTGGCACCGGCCCAGGTGGACGCATCGTCGAGCAGGACGTCCTGGGATATACCCCGGCCGAAACCCTGGCCGCCGTCCCGGCTCCGTCGGCATCTCTGAAGCCACCGCCGGCCCGGGTGGAACTCAGCCGCATGCGGCAGGCCATTGCCCGGGTGACGGCGGACAGCAAGCGGGAGGCACCGCACTTCTACGTCACCGCCGAAGTCGACATGACCCGAGCCATGGACCTGCGCCGCGATATCAACGAAGCTATCGCCGGCGATGGTCGAGTTACCGTCAACGACCTGATCGTCAAGGCGGCGGCCATCGCCCTGGTCAAGCACCCAAAATTTAACGCCTCCTTCCAGGGCGAGTACCTGCGAATGAACGCCAGCATTAACATCGGCATCGCCATCGCGCTGGAGACGGGTCTGATGGTGCCCGGCATCAGCGACTGTGCGGGCAAGAGCTTGACGGAGATTGCCGCCGCCAGCAAGGACTTGATTGAGCGGGCCACCAGTGGCCACCTGCGCAACCAGGAATACAGTGAGACTACTTTCAGCATCAGCAACCTGGGCATGTACGATGTGGAGAGCTTTGCCGCGATTATCTATCCGCCCCACGCCGCCGTGCTGGCGGTAGGCACGGTCAAAGAGCAGGCGGTGGTCCGCAATGGCGAACTGGCGGTGGCCCGGATGATGCAGGCCACCCTGTCTACCGACCACCGGGTGGCCGATGGCGCGGAGGCGGCTCGGTTCCTGGTAGAGATTAAAAACATCCTGGAAAACCCAGTGACTCTGCTGCTCCAGGCCTGAGTTTCACCAGAACCAACCCACTATCTGCCCCATTATTTGGAGGTACCGATGGCCCGATTGACCGGCGGTCAGGCCATCGTTGAATCGCTTGAGGTTGGCAAACCGGCCAGTCCGGTGGTCTGCATTACCGGGGGACGGGGCGATCAATATAATGTCCAGGAGTTGGGCACCTGCGTGCAGTACGGTGTCAGCCCCGCTGTGCTAGTATTCAACGACAATGCCTGGGGCGTTAGTCCAGGCAGCCCCGGTGGCATATTCGGTCAAATATCAGGACTAAATATCAGGACGCTGAAGGAGCAATTGGTTGTCAACTTCTGATACCGGGTTGGCGGGTCTTCGCCGCCGGGTATACCCGTTGGACGCCCGCAAACTGTCCGAGGAGCAGATCGCGGTGGCCTTTGCGATGACCTCCCGGCGTCCGGAACCCTTTGATGAAATCGCGCAGCAGGTGAGCCAGGAGAAGGCTGCCGATTTTCATGAGCGGTGGGTCCTGGGCTACGGTCACGCCTCGGTCGCCGAACACGCGGTGGTGCATCTGGCGGTGGAGAACATTTCCCGGCTGGCCTGCGATACTCTGGAAGACAACCGGCTGGGGTCCTACACCGAGAAGTCGTCCCGCTACCAGGTGCTGCCGGAAGGTGGTTACTACTTCCCCACCGAATTGGAGGCTCAACCGGATCTGAGCGAAGAATACCGCCGGGTCTGCGACCATCTGTTCCGCAGCTACCTTCAACTCATCGAAGCCTGCACCGCCCACCTCAGGCAAGTTCACCCGCGCCGGCAAAAGGAGCGCGAGACGACCTACAACCTGAGGCTGAGTCGCATCGCCACCGACCACTGCCGGGCAGTGCTGCCTTCGGCCACGCTGACCAACGTGGGCGTCACCGCCAACGCCCGAATGCTGGAGCATGCGATTTCCAAGCTATTATCCTCAGAGTTGGCGGAGGAGCGTGGCCTGGGGGTTGAGATACGCAATCAGGGTCGGGAGATCACGCCTACCTTGATCAAATATGCCGAGGAAAACCCCTATTTGCGGATGACCCCCCGTCGACAGCAGGAGTTGTCGGTGGAAGTGCTAACTCCTGAAGTCGCCTCGGCGGGGGGCGGGAGTACTGGCCAGGTCAGCGCCCGCTTGCTGGACTGGGATAACCAGGCCGAAGCAAGGCTGGCGACGGCCCTGCTGTACCCGAAATCCGGCATGGCCTATGAGATGGTTCAGCAGCAGGTGTCGGCAATGGACTCGGTCCGTCGACAGAGTATCATTGACCGCTGTACTGAGGGTCTGGGCCCCCACGATGCGCCAGGCCGGGAGTTTGAGCTGGTTAACTATACCTTCGAGTTCATGATGGACTACGGGGCCTATCGCGAGTTCAAACGCCACCGAATGCTGTCCTACATTCCCCAGGCATTGACGGTGTCTCATGGCCACAGTACTCCTGAGGTAATTGCCGAGGCCGGCCTGACCGAAGTTTACCAGGGAGCGATGGAGTTGGTGGACCGGGGGTCCCAAAGTATCGCCGAATTTTCTCCGCTGGTGGCCCAGTATCTGGTGACCCACGCTCATTATCGCCGGGTTCTGGTGCAGATGAACCTTCGGGAATGTTACCATCTGTTCAAACTACGCACCTCCGAATTGGCCCACTTCGCTATCCGAGAGCCGATTCTGGAGGCCATGAAGCTGGTAGTAGCGGTTCAACCTCAATTGTTTCGGCATCTGCGCCTGCGGGACTATCCTGCGTGGTGGCCCTTTCCCCACTAGCAGGGTGCTGCGAAAGGGGAGTCCAGAGGGGCGAAGTCCCTTTGGCAGGGGTCTGGGGGTGTCCCCCGGATAAATTTTCTACCCCCTTCCTGGTCAGGAAGGGGAAGGGGGATGGTCAAAAAGGGTTTTTCATCAACCTGCTAGGGGTCGGAGCAGTCCCGGGTGTAGCCGCAAACGAGGCATTGAATCTTGCAGTGTCTTTCGACCGTGCGTCCACCGCAAACCTCGCAGATCGCAGCATGGTCTTTGGCCGGCCGGTTGGGGATGGTGCCTGACTTTGGAACTACCGCGATCATCGACGAATTCCATCCTGTTTTTGGTGCTGGCGACCAGTATACCAGCCCAATGTCTCCGGGCCAACTGGGGGATTGTGCCAGCACGGATTAGTTTGGAGAACCGGTGTGGTTTGTGGGGGATTTCCTGGCCAAACAAGTATATGGATTCCCAATAGCTGTACCCCCCTCTTATTCGAAAATTTTCGGTTGCCAAAGTGAGGTTCATAGTGTACAATCCGCCCATTATTTTGCGGAAGAGCATATCGAAAAACGAATCCATCGGTCCGATCTGGTACGTAGTTTGATATGTATCTCTAGCCAGCGTGTGGCGAAGTGCGATGTTTTGACCGGGCTTTGGCAGATATTTTGAGACCGGAATAGATGCGGGCAAGGCAAGATGCTCAACATTCGATGGCGTAATACTAACCGGACAGTTAGCTTCAGCTGGGTCCCTGGCGCAACCTTCGTCCGACTGCTACAGCTGGCATTCAGGCGGCGATACCTGGGATGCCGCGCACTCCTGTTACATCTCTACCGAGGATATTGCCGTGCGTAACTACATGATCCGTCGAGTCGGCCATTCTATGTTCATCGTTCTGGGCCTGATGGCTTTGTTATTCTTCGCTATTAACATCCTGGGCGACCCGGTCTCGTTGCTGGTCGATGAAGACGCCTCGCAAGAGGCCATTGACGCTCTGCGGGAAAAGTTCGGTCTGAACCGGCCGCTATACGTCCGCTTTGGCGATTTTTATTGGGATCTGGTCCGTGGCGACTTTGGCAAGTCCATCCGTCACCGCATTGACGCCCGGGAAATGATTTTTGACCGTTTGCCGAATACCGTGATCCTGGCAGTGGTGGCCTGGGGACTGGGTTCCGTTGGCATTCCCCTGGGTATGCTAGCGGCTCGACGGCCGCGGGGCATAATTGACCGTATCGTGAACGTCCTCTCTTTCGCGGTGATTTCAGTCCCCGAATTCTGGCTGGCGCTGATGCTGATTCTGATCGTGTCGGTCCAGTTAGACCTGTTACCAACATCAGGATTCAACGGCCTGGGCCCCGCCGGATGGAAGTTCATGATACTCCCGGCCATCGCGTTGTCCCCCAGAGTCATGGGGAGGAACGCCCAGATTACCCGGGCCACCATGATCGAAGAGATCAACAAGCAGTACGTCGCCACTGCCCGT
>DASTLM010000290.1:0-2933 GCA_035714945.1 Dehalococcoidia bacterium
CGGATTAAGGGACATGACCCGGAAAATCTCCGGGAGGTTCTGGTCTTCCAGTGCTGCTTCTTCGATCCAGGCTATGGTCAACCTTTTTTGCCAACGGGCAGTTTATTTCCTGAGTTTATTTCCTGAGTTTATTTCCTGAAGGCATTTGCCCCAGTGACCAGCGCCGGCGTCCCGCCCATGACGAAGGCAACACCCACGGTTTCGGCGATTTCTGCTTCGGTGGCGCCCACCGCCCGGGCGCGATTGGCGATGTTCTTAACACCGTCGTCGTGAGCCAATATTGCATCACAAAGCATGGTCATCAGCACTTTGACCTTCAGGGACAGGGCTCCTTCAGACAACACATGCTCCCTCACTGCGGTTACGTCCTGGTACAACTGGGGGGCGTGCTCCTCTATGATAGCTTGCCAGGCGCCGGGGTTAGGTAGAGTCATTTCAGCATCTCCGAGCGAATTTTTGCTTTTCCGACTTTGCTTTTCCGACTTTGCTTTTCCGACTTTGATTTTCCGACTTTGATTTTCCGACTTTGCATTTCCGTCCAGGACACTATTCTTCCCCCAGCCCAAAATCGACTGGTCCCCAGTCCCGGTCCCCTGGTAGCGATCCCTGGTAGCGATCCCTCCTGTCAGGCCCCGGACTAGCCCTTTATGACGTATTTGTCCACGCTGTGTTCCAGGGTTAGCCCCAGGTAAATATTACCCCGGGAGTCTACGCAAAGACCGTGGGCGTGCCGAATGGGCCAGCGCTCTAGCACGTTGCCATCCCCATCCCAGACGCTCACATGGGAGTCGCCGGATTCATCAGCCTGCTCGGCGATGTAGAAAATTCCGTCCCGGTCCCGTACGATGTTGTCGGGGCCGCCCATACCGGTCCACATGGTGATAAATTCGCCCTCCGGCGAGAAAATCTGCACCCGACGGTTGGCGCGATCACAGACGTAAACCTTCCCGTCCGGATCGACCAGAAGACTGTGGACCAGGTGGAAATGCCCGGGCGCTTCCTTGCCCGGCTGTCCCCAGGACTGGATCAGGCGTCCGTCGCGGGTAAACCGGTGTACCCGGGCGTTCCGGTAGCCATCGGATATGTAAATATCCCCGGAAGGACTGGGGGACATTTCAGTGCAGTAATTGAAGGGTCCCGCCGCCCGGGGCACCAGGTCTCCGGGTTTTTCGCACCCGGTGTCGGAAAAGACTCCCCGTTCGCCGATAACTTGCAGGGGTTTGCCATCCAGGGTGAACTTGACTGCCACCTGGTCGGAACGGTCCGTGATGTAAACTGCATCGTCGACGATGTTGATTCCGTGGGGGTCAGTAATCGCCCCAATTCCCCAGCGATTGAGGTACTTGCCCTCCTGGTCGAATACCATCACCGGGGGGTCCTGGCGCTGAAACGCGTAAACCCGGTCCTGGGAATCGGCGGCAACCGAGCTGACGACCCCCAGGGCCTCACCAGCGGGTAGCTGGGGCCAGTCTTGAATTAGATCATAGGTGTACTTGCCTGAACCGACTGTATTCATGATTCTTTCCCAGATTAATAATTATTATAATTTTCGAATCACCCGCAGTATATCAAAACCCCCGCGCCAGGGTTACCCCAATAGAATTCCAGGTTAGAATTCCAGAACGGTGCTAAAATTGGAGGCAGATGCAGCAATCTCCTCAGTGGGATGGTTATCGATTTCCCGGTCCTCAAAATGAGATTGTCCATCGGCACCAGGGTAGATTCTGGTTATTTGCACCGATAGCCTCCTGAGGATCCAAGAATGTCGCCACCAGGCGGTCGCTCGGGGGAGGGCGCGCCGAAACCCGGGGTGGCCTGGGCCGGTTCCTGAAGTGGGCTGCTAGTTGCCCCGTGCCGGCCACACCGGCTCATGGTAGCCGAGGGGCACTGAGGGCCGAGCCCAGTGGGGAGGCGTCTCGGAGAGCCGTACCACCGGCCCGAGGTGGCGTAGATTACCCGCTGGCGTGTCGCTGGACATCGGCCAGCGCTCCAGCTCGGCCCGGGGGAACTCCGTCGGCACGTCCTGGAGTTCAGCATCGGGCACCTGTCCGCGCCCGACCAGCCAGTGCCCGGTCTGCGCCAGAGAGATCCGCACCAGCCAACTGCCGCCCTCGCCAGCGCGGCGCGCCAGGGCCACCATCGCTCCGAAGGCCATCAAGTAGCCGGTCAGAATTTGCCATGGCGGTAGTGGGCACCGGCAATGTCGATGCCGACTAAATTATCCGGTAAACGCGGGTGGCAGTGTCGTGGAACAACGCCGCCCTCTCCGCAACCGAGTGGCCTTGGGCCAGCCGCTTGAAGGCGTTGAACAGGATATTGTAAGAATAAGAAACCTTGTCCGGCGGGAAGTTGCTTTCAAACATGCACCGGTTCGGACCAAACGCCGCGATGACGTAATTCATCCAGGGGGCCATGGCCTCCGCCAACTCCTCAGAACCAATGGGAACCTCGCGGGCGTGCCAGCGGAAGCCCCAGCGGGGCATTCCCATCCCACCCAACTTGACCGTGACATTGGGACAGGCCGCCACCGCGGTGATCCCCTGACGCCAGGCCTCCCCCACCTCGGCATCCCGATTGGCGTAGATACCCACCCGGCTGATCCCGCCGATATGGTTCAGAATGATGGGTAATTCCGGCACCGCTTGCGCCAGCGCCGCCAGTTCGGGCAATTGCGGGAAGGAGAGCATGGTATCCAGGGACAATCCCTGGCGGGCCAGCACCCTGGCCCCCTCGCGGAATTTGCCGTTGGCCAGAATACCCTGGGTTTCCCGATTGCCCAACGAGGGGTCCGGACTCCAGGTCACATTGTGCCGGATGCCTCGAAATCGATTGGGGCTGGCGGCCTGCAATGCCGCCAGGACCGGTTCCACGCCCTCTCCCAGTTTCAAGTCGGCGTGCCCGATGATGGCGGCCGCCGCCCGGCTGGGGCCGTA
>DASTLM010000291.1:0-7772 GCA_035714945.1 Dehalococcoidia bacterium
GGATCAGGGACCTGCCCGACGAATATGCCGAGCTGATCGTCGGGTTCTTTGACCGTTATCTGGACTAGGCCTCCAGTTGTCGGGCCAGGGCTTCCGGTTCGGTCACCGGAAGTTGACAAGCATAGTTCTGGCAAACGTAGGCCGTCGGCTGGCCGTCGGTCAGTTCCCGCCCCTCCAGTAATGGGAATTCCAGCCCCTTCTTCCTGAACTGGTCAAAGGACGAATCGGGACTGCCCACCACCACCTTGTTGGGCAGATACCGCTGGAACACGGTGTCCAGCAGGGCTCGGGTGGCCGGGTCATCCCCGGCCCCGATGATGGCTATCTCCCTGGGCATCGATACGTAAAAGTCCAGCACTGCCAGCCAATGCCCGGTGCCGCCCGGCGCCCGGCCCATCAGTTGGACCAGGGATCGCAGCGGAGCGGCGGCCCTGGTGGCGTAATCGTCATTGCCGGTGATTACCGCCAGCTTCAGCAGCACCTCGGAAGCAACCGAACTGCCCGAAGGCTGAGCGTTGTCGAAGATATCCCGGGGGCGAATAACCAACATTTCGTGGTCCTTGCCGGTATCGTAGAAGCCGCGTACCCCTTCGTCCCAGAACAGCTCAATCATCTGGTCCGCCAGCGTAATGGCTCCGGTTAGCCAGCGGGTCTCCAGGGTAGCTTCATGGAGGGCCAGCAGCCCATCGGCGACGCCGGAGTAGTCTTCCAGATAGCCCAGCAGCTTTGCCTGACCCTCGCGCCAGGTCCGCAACAAACGTCCCTGAGTCTTCATGTTGTCCAGCAGAAAGCCGGCATTATTGCGAGCGGCCTGCAGGTAGTCCGGTCGGCCCAGGGCGGCTCCGGCCTCGGCAAAGCTCCGCAACATCAAGCCATTCCACCCGGCGAGCACCTTGTCGTCGCGCAGAGGATGAATCCGCTGATCTCGCACTGCCAGCAGTTTCTCCTTGCTGCGCCCGATCAGGGCGAGAAACTCCTCCACCGGCATGCGGTGTTTCTCAGCGAAGAGACTTTCGTCAGGACGGCGGGTCAGGATGTTGGCTCCCTCAAAATTGCCCCCTTCGGTGACACCGAAGAAGTCATTGAAAATCCTGGCGTCCTCCTCCCCCACAGCCACTCGGATTTCCTGAGGACTCCAGACGAAAAATTTGCCTTCTTCGCCTTCGCTGTCGGCGTCCTGCGCTGAGTAGAACCCGCCCTGGGGGTCGGTCATCTCCCGCAGGACATAGTCCAGGGTTTCTTCACAGATGCGGCGGTACAGGTCCCGCCGAGTCAATTGGTAGGCGTGCAGGTAAAGCCGAGCCAGCAGGGCGTTATCGTAGAGCATCTTCTCAAAGTGGGGCACCAGCCAGTAGGCGTCGGTGGAGTAGCGGTGGAACCCGCCGCCAATCTGGTCGTAGATGCCGCCGTGGGCCATCTTGGCCAGGGTCATCTCCACCATTTCCAGCGCCCGCTGATTGTAGCCGTGGTGATAATAGCGCAGCAGGAACTCGGGAGTCATCGGCTGGGGAAACTTGGGCGCGGCGCCGAACCCGCCGTTCTGGTAGTCGAAATTAGACGCCAGGGTAGAGTAAGCTTGATGGAGAATGTCAGCGGAAAGCGGGGTGACGCCTGGCTCAAGCTGGTTGGCGCGGCCCATCTGCTCAACGACCTGGCTGGTGACCCGCTCTATTTCAGCGCGATTGGTCTGGTATGACTGGCTGATCGACTGCAACAGACGGGGGAATCCGGGCAGGTTCATCCGGTCAACCGGCGGGAAATAGGTGCCGCCGTAGAAGGGCCGGCCCTCGGGAGTCAGGAACACGGTCATGGGCCAACCGCCGCTGCCGGTAAGCATCTGCACCGCTTCCATGTAGACCGCATCCAGGTCCGGTCGTTCTTCCCGGTCAACCTTGATATTGATGAAGTTCTGGTTCATCAAGGCGGCAATGGCCTCGTTTTCAAAGGACTCTCGTTCCATGACATGGCACCAATGGCACGCCGAGTATCCGATGCTGAGGAGGATGGGTTTGTCATCGGTTCTGGAGCGTTCCAGGGCCTCGGGGCCCCAGGCATACCAGTCCACCGGGTTGTTGGCGTGCTGGAGCAGGTAGGGGCTGGTCTCGTTGATCAGTCGGTTCGGCATGGGGTCTCCTATCGCCATTGCCAGGGTCGGCAGTTTGTTACAGATTATCGGGATTTTGCCGTAGAATGCCGGGCAGAATACTAGAGTAGGATACCAGAGATGGCGGTGATTGGCAGGCTGGTTAATCCCGGCCTGGGATTCCGGCCGGATATCCGGCCCTATCGACCGGGGTGAGTCCTTTGAAGAGCTTCCAGCGTAGTTCATCAAAAGTAGTTCATCCAGGGCAGTTCAACAATGGCCAGATCCGGCTAGTCCGGCGACTGGAAGCATCGATTTTCTGGTAATACCATAAGATCGACCATTGGCGACGCTAGAATCGACGGAGGTGTACATGGGACTATTTGGCCCAGGAGTTGGCTACCGAAGATTGGCGCTGACGGTGTCGGGGGCGGGGTTGTTGCTGATCCTGGCCTGCGGCACCAGCGCGGCGCCCACGGTTCCGCCGCCCAGAGATGCAGTAATCCTGCCGGGTTCGACCCTTAGCCAGGGGATGGCCCCGCCGGTCTCACCTGAAGCGGAAAGTGTCGAATCAGTCCCGGTGCCGGCTACCATTGGACCGGCTACCATTGGAAACAATCTCGGTCAGCGCATCCCGGACTTTGCGATCCAGCTAGTCGACGGCAGCAGCGTCACGTCAGCGGACTTGCTGGCCCAGCGGCAGCCCACCTTTCTCTTCTTTTTCGAGACCTGGTGAAGCACCTGCCGCGCTGAGTTGCAGCGCATGAAGGAAGTTCATCCCGATTACGCGGGCCAGGTCGTTTTGTATGCGGTGGGGGCCAGCCCGGTGGATTCCCTGGTCGAACTGGAAAGTTTTCGCCAGCGGGAAGGCCATCCCTGGCCGGTGGCCGCGCCGGAAGGTAGGATGTTGCAGGACCTGAACGTGGCGATACGTTCCACCAAGATTGCCTTCAATGCTGATGGAATCATCAGGTATCGTGCTGGTTTCGGTGACGCCGATGCGGACGAGTGGCGACTGGTCTTTGAGGACCTGGCCGGTGAATCTTAGATCAGGGCGCCGATGATTGTCGGGCGTGGCCCCTCCCTTCTCCCTGCAACCGCGCCACCAGGTCCGTCAGGGCCATTGATCCCAGGTCACCCTCTTCGCGCTGGCGCACCGACACCGCCGCCTGTTCCTGCTCCCGGTCGCCCACCACCAGCATATAGGGTATCTTCTGCAGTTGGGCGTTGCGTATCTTCAGGTTCATCCGCTCCCCCCGGTCGTCCACCTCCACCCGGTAGCCCCGGTCGCGCAGCTGAGCCTGTATTGACCGGGCGTATTCGTGATGGCGGTCGGCGATGGGGATGACCACCGCCTGGGTGGGGGCCAGCCACAGTGGGAAGGCCCCGGCGTAATGCTCGATGAGCACCCCGAAGAACCGTTCCAGAGACCCGAAGATGGCCCGGTGCACCATGTAGGGCCGCCGGCGGTTGCCCTCCGAGTCCTGGAAAGTCAGGTCGAACCGCTCGGGAAGGTTGAAGTCGAACTGAACGGTGGTGCACTGCCATTCCCGGCCCAGGGCGTCCTTGATCTTGATGTCAATTTTTGGGCCGTAGAATGCTCCTCCGCCATCATCGATGTCGTGGGGTAGTTGCCGCTGGTCCAGGGCGTTCTGCAGCGACGCGGTGGCATGGGCCCAGGCAGCCGGGTCCCCCACGTACTTCTCCGGTCGGGTGGACAGGGAAATCTGGTACTCGGAGAACCCGAAGGCCCGGAGGATCTCGAAGGTCAGGTCCAGCACCCCGCCGATTTCCCTCTCCACCTGCTCGGGCATGCAGAAAATATGGGCGTCGTCCTGAGTGAACCCGCGCACCCGCATCAGGCCGTGCATCACTCCGCTGCGCTCGTAGCGGTACACCGTGCCCAGTTCGCCAATGCGCAGGGGCAACTCCCGGTAGCTGTGCAGGCCAGAGCGATAGATCATGATATGGAAGGGGCAGTTCATGGGCTTGAGATAGTATTCCTGCTCGTCCAATACCATTGGCGCATACATATTCTCTTTGTAAAAACCCAGGTGCCCGCTGGTCTCCCACAGGTTGGCCCGCCCGATGTGGGGCGTATAGACGATGTTGTAGTCATGGCGGTAGTGGATGTCCCGCCAGAAATCTTCGATTATCGAACGCAGCACGCCGCCCTTGGGGTGCCACAACACCAGCCCCGGGCCGATCTCTTCGTGGGTGCTGAACAGGCCCAACTGTCGCCCCAGGACCCGGTGGTCCCGCCGCTCGGCTTCTTCCAGCCGGGCCAGGTGGTCGTCCAGTTCTTGCTGGCTCTCGAAGGCAGTGCCGTAGATCCGCTGGAGCATGGGCCGGTGCTCGTCGCCCCGCCAGTAAGCCCCGGCCACGCTCAGCAGTTTCAACGCCGGGATGTCTCCGGTGCCGGCGACGTGGGGGCCCTGGCAAAGGTCAACAAAGTGGTCATGGCGATAGATGCTCAGGGTTTCGGCGTCGGGGATGCCGTCGATGATCTCCAGCTTGTAGGGCTGGTCGGCGAACATTTCCCTGGCTTCTTCCCGGGTCAACTCCTCCCGCTGGAAAGGGAACCCCCCAGCGATGGTCTCACGGACCAGCTTCTCGATGGCTTCGATGTCCTCCGGCGTGAAGGGCCGGGAGACATCGAAGTCGTAGTAGAAGCCGTCCTGGGTAGGCGGCCCGATCCCCATCTTGGCTTCCGGGAATAGTTTCAGCACCGCGTCGGCCATGACGTGGGCTGCCGAGTGGCGCATGCGGTGGCGCAGCGCCTCAATTTCGTTAACATGCTGCGCGTCCAGAGTGCCGTGATCTAACATAACCATCCTTGAGATAGCTTCAATTTACCTGGGGTCCCATCGCTACGTACATTATAGCCGATGGGCATACCCTCGGACGTGACGTGAATACGGTCCGGGCAGCAATCGGAATCGGATGGAGCCGGCATGGGCAATGGTCAGCTATTGACAACAACTAAAATAATATATAATTATGTTACTTAATTACCAATAATTAGAGAGAAAATAGTTATGCCGCTATCAAAAGTAATACGTATCGACGAGCAAGTTTGGGCCGAGCTGCAGAAATTAGCCAGGCCGTTAGAAGACACGCCCAATTCCGTGCTTCGGCGAGTTTTTGGGCTGTCTGAAGAAGGTGAGGGAGCTGGTGGTTTGGATGCACGCGTCAATAAATTACTGGGGCTGGTCCAGGAAGCTGTGGGCGAAGCGCCCCAGGTATTCCGCGTTAGGAAGGACTATTCCTTCTCGTCCAGGTCCGGAGGGGTTGCCGCGTACATCCGTCCTCAGCAACAAAAGTTGAGGGTCGGGGTAAGTAAAGAGTCGGCTACCGCAACCGGTCTCCGGGGCTGGGATACCGAACGCAACGACGGTTTCTTTGGCGGGCCCGGCGTCCGCTGGTATATTCCAGATGGAGATGATTCTGCCTACCGGCGGGCAGCTCAATTGTTGGAAAAGCTGTGGAGAAACGAAGTTTCAGCAACCCCATTAACTTGACCACCGAAAGGGGCGGAGCGCAAAAAATGCGACGGAATCAAATCCTTCGGCTTCTGGACTATCTCTGGCACTACTGGTACTTGTTGCCCCTGGTTCTGGTCACCATGGTCGCTGCAACCCTGCTGGACCTGGCCGCCCCCTGGCTCATTGGTGTAGTTCTCATCGATCGAGTCATCCTGGTCCGAGAAGCCGATCTGCTGCCCTGGGTGATTCTGGGTCTCCTGGGGGCGGTGATCTTCAGGCAAGGTTTTGACTTTGCTCAACGATACCTCCTGGCGCTACTCAGTCAGCGGGTTATTCATCACCTGCGGTGCGACCTCTATCAACACATTGAAAGCCTTCCGATGAGTTATTTCAGCAGGACCGCAGTCGGTGATCTGGTTTCCCGTCAGGTGAACGATGCCGATGCCCTGGAGGACGGTCTCAAGGGATTGGTCACCGAGGCCGGGGTTCATCTGATAATGGTCTTGGCAATCCTGGGGCTGCTGTTTTCGCTCAACGTGAAGTTGACCCTCGCTATCTTGCCGTTCATTTGCCTTATGGCGGCTTCAATGCACATCTTTCGTCAAGGGGTTAAAGGGTCGTCCCTTCGAGTACGGGACCGTCTGGGAAGTCTGGCGACTCTAGCCACCGAGACTCTGTCGGGAATCGGCGTAGTTAAGGCCTTCTGCATGGAGAGGGCCGAATTACACCGCTTCAGTGGGCAGTCGCAGAATATTCTCCAGGCCAATCTTCGGCTGGCCCGATTACAGGGGTTCTACACTTCCACTGTTGAAGTCCTCATAGTGGGCAGCACCGTGGTGGTGGTGTGGTTCGCTGCGCCTCAGGTGTTGACCGAGACGATGACGGTGGGCGCTTTAGTCGCCTACCTGGGTTACCTGGCGCGTTTCCAGAATCCTCTTAAAGGCCTCAGCAACGCCAATTTCCGGATCCAAAAGGCATTGGGTGCGGCACAGCGGATTTTCGCGGTCATGGATACACCTGCTGAGTTCCGTCAAGTTTCTGATACCACGGTTCTTCCGCCCCTCTCAGGTGGTATCAGCTTTGACCATGTCACCTTCGGATACAATGCAGACCGGCCGGTGCTGAAGGACTTCTCTCTGGAAGTCCAGCCCGGTGAATCGGTAGCCCTGGTGGGACCGAGTGGAGCGGGCAAGACCACCTTGATTAGCCTCCTGCTGGGGTTTTATTCGCCCGATGCCGGCCGAATCCTGGTAGATGGTTATCCCATTGACCTTGTGGATATCACTTTTCTGCGCCGACAGGTTGCGTTGGTTTACCAGGAGCCCTTCCTCTTCTCCACCACAGTTGGGGAAAACATTCTTCTTGGTAGGCTTGAGGCCGGCCCAGAGGAGGTAGAGCAGGCCGCCCGTGCCGCCAACATCCATGAGTTCATCGCCGCCCTTCCCCGGGGATATGACACGCCAGTAGGGCAACGGGGAGTAGCACTATCTGGAGGTCAGCGGCAAAGAATTGCCCTGGCCAGGGCTTTCCTGAAAGACGCTCCGATCTTGTTGCTGGATGAGGCCACTACCAGTGTTGATTCTGAAGCCGAGGTCCTGATTCAACAGGCGCTGGCGAATTTAATGGTGGGACGCACTACGATTATTATCGCCCATCGCCTCTCATCGCTGTATCACGCCCAGCGTATCTTTATCCTAGAAGATGGACGTATCACTGAGGAGGGTTCCCATCAAGAACTGCTGGCTGGACCGGGTCTCTACCGGCGACTGCACAACCTGCAGGCCCTTGACGGTCTGGCCCCGGCATGAGGCTTCCACGAAGGTGTTCTGGTTATACCCGGCGGTCATAATTGTTGCCGGCCTGGTCATCTCTGCACTGCTGTTGTTTGGCTTGGTTCGCGGTTAGCCAGGCGTCCAAGCTCCCTGTGCCTCCGAAGTTGAAATGGGCCACCGCCTGGCTGAGGTGTGGTCTTCAGCCAGCCGGTGGGTTTACTAGATCGCGTCCACAATGGCATTCAGAGTGGCGCTGGGGCGCATGGCTTTGGCGGCCAACTCATCATTGGGATGGTAATAACCACCGATATCCACCGGTTGTCCCTGAGCGTCGTTCAGCTCCTGAACGATCCGGTCTTCGTTGGCGGCCAACTGCTGGGCCACTCTGGTAAAGCGAGCTTGCAGCTCTGGATCCTTGGTTTGCTTGGCCAG
>DASTLM010000292.1:0-2376 GCA_035714945.1 Dehalococcoidia bacterium
CACCGGAAAGGGACTGAGCCGCTCGGTAAAGGTGAGGAAA
The DNA here is from genome assembly GCA_035714945.1 of Dehalococcoidia bacterium. GTDB lineage: Bacteria > Chloroflexota > Dehalococcoidia > Lucifugimonadales > UBA3495 > Casp-Chloro-G3. Next base: position 41 of record DASTLM010000292.1, read on the forward strand.
TGCTGTTGGGCCAGCACGGTGGTCGGCACCAACAACCCGACCTGCATCCCTTCCGAGACGGTCTTGAAAGCCGCCCGCAAAGCGATTTCAGTTTTGCCGTACCCGACATCGCCGCAGATTAGCCGGTCCATGGGCCTGGACTGCTCCATGTCCAGCTTGACTTCGTCGATGGCCCGGGCCTGGTCGGGGGTTTCCTGGAAAGGGAATGAGTCCTCCAGTTCCCGTTGCCAGAGAGTGTCCTCACCAAACTGGTGTCCCTGAGATAACTGGCGCGCCGCATACAGCTTCAGCAGTTCCTGAGCAATCTCCCGGGCCGCGCCCTTGACCCGGTCTTTGATGCGGGACCATTCGGCGGTGCCCAGTCGAGTCAGGTTGGGTTGCTGCTCCTGGGAACCCACGTAGGCCCCCACCCGGTCTAACTGGTCGGTGGGGACGTACAACCGGTCATTCTCGGCGTACTCCAGGATCAGATATTCCCGGTCTTCGCCGTCATCGCCCATCCGCGTGGTCCCGGCAAAACGGGCCACCCCGTGGTCGACGTGTACCACATAGCTGCCGGGCACCAGGTCGGCCAGAGTCACCTCCTTGCCGGTGTCATGGGGGCGTTTTGACGGGCGGTAGCGGCGTTCCTTGGACGTGCCGAACACTTCAACGTCGGATAACAGGGTCAGCGTCGAGCCGGCCGCGACCGGGCCGCCCCGCGAAGACCCACCGGAAGAGCCGCCCGGCGGGCCACCAGGAGCGCTGCCCGACGGGCCACCAGAGGAAATCTGCCAGCCTTCAGCCAGCGAGCCGGACACCAGATAGACCCGGCCGGGTTCCGGTATCGCCCCCTTTTCGATTTCCTCAGCGGGTGCCACCCCCACTTCGGCCTGCTCCAGGATTTCAGTGATCCGGCCCCGGGAATGCTGGCTGACCACCACCACGGTGTTGCCCTGCAGCTGACGCTGGCGAACGTCCGCGGTAAACTGCTCCAACTGGCCGAAATACGGCGTGGCCGGCGCGAAAATAGCATCGGCATCTCCGGTGAGCCAGCTCTGCAGGTGCAGGCGGCTACCCTTCCAGGCATCCAGGTAGCGGGCAAACTCCTCCCAGGAAATGTAGGGCGAAGGGAAGTTGCGGGGCAGTTCACCCCTTTGCTCCCGGCTGGACCGCATTCGATGATATTTTTCGTCCTGTTCCTGGGCTTCAGCTTCAATCTGGCTCCACCGGTCCAGTACCAGCAGCCCGTCTTCCGGCAAATATTCCAACAGACTGCTGCGGTTCAGCAGCCCGTTGTAGAAATGCAGCGTCTCAATATCCGGGTCTCGAAAAAGATCGACCAGGTCTTCTTCGATCCGCTCTCTAACCTCCCGGGTGCAGCCGGTCTGGTCCATTGCCTCGATTTGCCGGTCTACCGCGGCGCGGTCGGCCAGGTTGGGCAACTGCTCCCGGGCCGGGATCAAAAACACCGAATCAACCGGGCCAATGGAACGCTGAGTATAGGGGTCGAAGGAGCGGATGGTATCGATTTCGTCGTCCCAGAGTTCGATGCGAACCGGCAGTTCATAGTGGGTCGGAAACACGTCAATGATGCCGCCCCGATGGCTGAAACACCCGGGCGACTCGACCAGCGGCTCGTTCCGGTATCCTAGATTGACCCAGTTGACCAGCAGGTCATCCAGCCTGGGGATACGCTGGCCTACTTTCAGAGATGCCCTTCCATCGGGTCCGGCGGGTCCGTCGAGTCCGTCGAGGCCCGAACCCGTCCCGGCCGTCCGCTCCACTATCATCAATGATGGCGGCAAGGTACGGCGGGAGGCTGCCGAAAGGGAAGCAATCGCCAGGGGCTTCTCTGCTCCGGTGCTTTCTGGACTGCCTCCGGCCAATGCCGACAGACCGCTGAGGCGCTGGTTGCCGGTGCGGGCATCTACCGCCAGGCGCTCAAAGGGCAGCACCTCGGGTTCGGGAATTAGAAACACCGGCCGGTCATCGCCCACGTAGGTCAGTATCTGGTCATGCAGACGCCGGGCATCCTCCGGGCGGGGCGTCAGTACCAGCATTGGCCGTTGGGAATGTCTCCATAGAGCAGCCAGGTAGGCGGGCCTGGCCCCCTGACGCACCCCGATCCCGGCGGGCTCACTGGAACGGTCAATCTGCGCGAAATGCCGGAGAAAATCCGGATGCCGGGTCAGGGCGGACAGAATTCCATTCAAGGGCATAAGCAGTTCACTATTTCCTGTCAGAGTTTCCTGTCAGAGTTTCCTGTCAAAGTTTCCTGTCAAAGTTTCCGGTTAAAATAGCTGGCTGACGAATTCGCCATAGCGAAACGGGGCTGTCGTCACAACGCCAGTCCC
>DASTLM010000293.1:0-3329 GCA_035714945.1 Dehalococcoidia bacterium
ACCATGTTAACTGGACTTTGTACATTCAGGCTGCATAAGTCAGCGAGTCTATGAGTCGATTGAACCAAGGAACCGGGACTATTCTGATATCCGGTTCGCAATATGACATTGAGAAAGTCTCGGATGCCTGCCACAGGTGTCGGCGTACCAACGCCATTGCGTCGGCAAAGGTTGGCAACGACTTGGTGTCCCAGGCTGCCGATCGAGGAAGGTCTGGCTGGTTGATTTGCCACCGGTGAGCGGCCAGAGATATCCAGGAAAAGAGTCCAAAGAGAATTGGGGTGGTTCGGGCGATGGCGCGATCGGACCATTGCCGTTGAGTCTCTACTCCCAGATGAGCGCGCACCTCCGGGAAGGTCACCTCCAGTTGCCAGCGCAGCACGAACCATTCAATGATTTGAATCGGAGCAACACTTAGGTCTGTAGAGAGCAGGGCTTGGGGGCGCAATTCTCCCTGGGGGTCACGGATGAGGACCCAACGCAAGGGCACTGGTGGCTTGCCCGAATGATACTATACCGCGGTTTGAGAGGTGAATTCTACGGTGCGAGTAGTGCCGTCATACCAGGCCACGCGGGCCTGGTTCCAGTCCTGGTCCCGACAGTCAAGGAGTTCCTTTAGCGTGGGCCGGCGTTGGCCCTTGACCCGTGGACGACCCTTTTGGCCCGGCTTAACTGGGGGAACTGGATCATAGCGCCCACCAGCAAGACTTGGGACTTCACCCAGGTTCGGTGTTGAAACAGCTTCGAGAACGGCTGGAGTAGGGGTATAATGACATCGGGCAGGGTAAGCATAACTTGTCCTTTCGTAGGAGTAGACCTTGTTAGCTTACCCTGTTTTTATATTTTGTATAGGTTTTGTACAAAGTCCAGCTTGGAATAATATGTCCAGGGCAATCGGCTTGAATTGAAACTTCAGGCCCAAGGAGTAAAGTAAAGGAGTGATGTAATGGTAAAGGAGTTGGAAAGGAGCGACATGAATCCGACACAAAAGAGGGAACATTTTCGGGCAATTCTGGCCGGGGACCGATGCGTGCACCCCGCATCGGTGTTTGACCCCTTATCCGCTCGTATCGCCGAGGACCTGGGGTTCGAGCTGGCCTTCATGGCTGGGTCCACCGCCTCGGCAACCGTACTGGGCGCCCCCGACCTGGTGGTGCTGACCCTCACCGAGTTTGCCGAGCAGATCCGCCGCATCTGCCGGGCCGCCAACATCAGCCTCGTGGTAGATGCCGATCACGGCTACGGCAACGCTCTTAACGTAAAACGCACCGTGGAGGAACTGGAAACCGCCGGGCTAGCCGGCCTGACCATCGAGGATACGGTTTTGCCGCAGAGCTTCGGCAAAGCCAGAGGAGAGGAGCTGATCTCCCTGGAGGAGGGGGTAGGGAAGATGAAAGCCGCCCTGGCGGGACGGCAGGACCCCAGCCTGGTGATCATCGCGCGCACCAGCGCCTTGAGCACCGAGGGCGTGGCCGGGACGTCCCGGCGGGCCAAGGCCTACGAACAGGCTGGCGTAGATGCGCTGTGGCTGGCCGGAGGCGTCACCCGGGAGGGGGTGTCCGCGCTGCATGCCGCGGTAGGACTCCCGATACTGATGGGCGGGGGCGGCGGCGACCTGACCGACGAATTCCTGACGGCCAACGGTGTCCGCGTGGCGCATCAGGGGCATTTGCCCCTGGCCGGCGCGGTGAAGGGGATTTATGATACTCTGAAGGCTCTCCGCGACGGAGTGGCGCCCACCGAATTGCGGGGAAGTGTGGCTTCGGCGGAGTTGATGGGCCAGGTTACCCGCCGGGCGGACTACGACCGGTGGATCAGCGAGTACCTGAACTAGGACGTCAGGCGCCGGTTGAATCCCCGCAGCGAACAACTGCTTCCATGCCGGGCCCAACCGGTGGTATTCGGCGGACCCGTGCCAGGCTCCAGGCGGTACCAGCGGGTAGGTAGTGGGTCCGAATCGCGCCATTTCCGGACCCGCAATAAGTCCCGGAAAACCCTGAATTTGAAAATCAAGAGGATGGGACAATGAAATATGATGTTGTCATCGTCGGCGGAGGAGCGGCTGGATCGGTACTGGCCAGCAGATTAGCCGAAAACGCGGATACCTCCGTTCTATTGCTGGAAGCCGGGCCGGATTACCCGGATCCAGCCAACCTTCCGGACGAAATAAAGTTCGGCCACACCAGCTTTGCCGAATCCCCAGACTCAGAACACAACTGGGCCCTGCGGGGGACCATCACCGAGGAGCAAGGGGAGATACACGTTGCCCAGGGCAAGGTGATCGGAGGAGGGTCTTCCATCAATGGTCAGGCTATGCAGAGGGGCTTGCCCGAGGACTTCGACGCCTGGGCCGCAATGGGCAACAGGGAATGGTCCTATGACAAAGTGCTGCCTTTTTTCAGGAAATCTGAACGAGATCTCGACATTCGGGATGATTTTCATGGAACCGACGGGCCGATGCCCGTAAGGCGCCGTCAATCGGGTCCCTGGCCAGACATCCAGAAGGCCTTCCATGCCGCCTGTTTGGAGGCGGGTTACGGGGCAGTCGAGGATACCAACGGCCCCAACCCCGCGGGCGTCGGCGTATGGCCTTCCAACAACCTGGACGGCTGGAGGATGAGCACCGCTATCACTCACCTGAATCCCATGCGTCACCGTCTTAACCTTACCGTGAGGGGAAGGGTTTTCGTTAGAAAAGTGTTGATTGAGGATCTTGAGGCCGTCGGTGTGGAAGTAGAAAGCGGAGGCGAGGTCTTCAAAATTGAAGCGGACCGCGTCGTGTTGTGCGCCGGGGCCATCAAGTCTCCCCATTTGCTCATGCTATCGGGAATCGGCCCCAGGGACCAGCTTCGGCAATTCGGGATACCTCTGGTTCGCGAGCTTCCCGGAGTAGGACAGAACCTGTATAACCACCTGAGCGCCCAGGTCACCTTTAAAGTCAAAGACGGAAAGACCCTCGCGGGGGATGCCGATGCGGTGCACTTTTGTTTACACTACACTTCCAACGGGTCCGGCGAAGCCAACGATATGTTGCTGAGGACCACCCCAATGGTAGACGAAAGGCCGGAGCGCGTCCCCGGTCTCCGGACCAAGCACCTGAACGGCGCGGTCCCTGCTGACCGGGTGGCGCGAATCTCGTGCACTCTCGGGTTGCCCGACGGCTCAGGTTACGTCAGGCTTGCGTCTGCCGATCCCTCGGTGCAGCCGGCCTTTAATTACTGCTATCTCCAGCATCCCAACGACATCCGTCGGGTACGGGAAGGGGTGCGGATCGCAATTCGATTCCTGGAATCCAATGCGTACAAAGACCTGGCCGACTACCGGATTCA
>DASTLM010000294.1:0-1989 GCA_035714945.1 Dehalococcoidia bacterium
CAGACCACCAGGCCCAGGGCCGCCGCAGCTCGCTCCGCCAACCCAAACTGGCCCAGAATCTCCGCCGGCATACCCGCTGCAGTCTTGTAGCCATCGAACATCTGGTTTCGAAACGACTCGACCACATGGTCAAAGGCGCAACCAACGTGGGTCACGTCCTCCTCCCGCAGCAACATCAGCAGAGTCTGGACCAGCCCTCGCACCGCTCCCGCTTCCCGGCCATCTGGCGAAATCAGGGAAGGGACGCCGTAGTAGGCCCGAAACAGCTCATAGGTGCCATCCACCAGATGAATCTTCAAGTTTACCGCCTTTGCCCGGGGATCGCCTGAGCCCCATTGGACCGCAACAGGACCCGCGGCCGGAGGTCACCGCCAAAAATGGCTGCAGCAAAAGAAAACCCGCCCAGGTTGGGGAAGACCCAGGCGGGAGACGAGAGGTAGGGGCAAATTGTTGCCCCGGTTTATTATAATAAGCCAAGCCCCCTCTGAAAAGCACCTCCGAGTCTCGGAAAGGTCTCAATTTGTGACGTAATGGTGTGATTTATTAGCGTCGTGATTTACTAATCCAATGCCAAAGGGGGATCTACAGGGATTCATTCTTACTTCGCGCCGGCGGTGGGCGGAGGCCTGAATCAGCCAGCGAGCCCATCGGATCCCAGGGAGGCAGCACTATCGGTTCCAGCTCCCAGGCACTCAGCAAATCGGCCGGCAGGTAGCTCTTGGGCACGGCAATCTCAAACATATACTCGGCGAACCAGGAATCGTTCATCAGGAAAAATCCCTTGTCGCCCACCTTTTCGTCCCAGCTGTTCTCCACCCGCCAGCGCCGGGGCTTGCCATCCACCACATCCACGCCGGTGAAAAGCATCGCGTGGGTCATACGGGTCTGGTGGTACTCCAGGCGAGCCGCCTTGTCCAGGGAGAAATCGGCGCCGTACACCCCGGGATAGTTGAACAATTCAGCGTCCCACAGACCCAGGTCCCGGTGCATCTGTTTGCCGGTGTCGCAGCCCATCCAGACCGGCTTGCCGTCCTCCAGCAGGCGCTGGGCAAACTGCTTGATCCGCTCGATATCCACATTCAGGTATTTGATCGCCGGGCCATCCACCACGTTACCCAGATACTGGATGGTAAAGGTGCGGCCGAACGGGCTGGTCTCCCGGGGGTCGTGCACCACGCAAACGTAGTCCTCCATCGGGGTGACCACGTACTTCTGGGCGAACTCCAGGGGAGTCAGTTCGCCATCGCGCTGAAAATGCCGGTCCCGGTCCCGCCACTGCCAGTGGAACTGGGCCGGTGGCGTACCCAGATGAATGCACAGTATCTGGTAGATTACACTGAGGGTCTGCTCCTTGGAGGCCCGCATCCGGTCCAGGCCGGACTCGGCGGAGTAGAGGTCTCGAATCTGCTTGGCCCCCTGGCGGTACTGGTAATTCAGCATCGTGTTCATGCGGGCCGAATTTCCGGAGCTTTCAGTTTCGGGCATGACGGTCTTGGGCACCACGCCATGCTTGCGCACCAGGCTCACGAACATGTCCCACTGCCCGCCATCTTCCACCCCCCGTTGCAACAGCCAGGCTACCGTACGGTCATCCACCGGGCGGTCCGCCGTCTCAATGATTCCTTCCAACAGGAAGTTGGCCCTTTCCAGCTTGTCCCAAAACATGAGATAGTTCTGGCTGAACTCGAACTGTTTCACGTTGAGGACGTTTTTGGTCTCGGCACGAAACATATTCAGACCGGCAAACATCCAGCAACGACCCGACCGGGCCTGGTTGGTTACCGACCAGTCGTCAAGCACGGTGGAGAAGGTGTGGGCCGCGCTGGTTACAACGGAGCGGTTCAGGGCGACCTCGTTCACGTCCCGCTGAGTGACCACGTTCTGCATCAAGATTCTGGTGGGATTCCCCTGGAAGTCAGACTTGAACTCGGCGACTTGCTCCGGGGTCAGGGCCGCGCCGGGGGTGGGGTTGCTAGCCATTTTTTTCTC
>DASTLM010000295.1:0-2679 GCA_035714945.1 Dehalococcoidia bacterium
CGGGCCAGATCGGCGGTGGATACGGCCCGCCATCAGGTTGCGGCCCTGCTGGGCTGCCGCGACGAAGAAATCATCTTTACCAGCGGCGGCACCGAAGCCAACAATTACGCCATCAAGGGCGTGATTGGAGCGTCTCGACAAAAGGGCAACCACATCATCACCTCCGCGGTGGAGCACCCCGCCGTCATCGAGGTCTGCCGGTTTCTGGAGGCGAAGGGCTGTCGGGTGACCTACCTGCCGGTGGACGGATACGGTCTGGTTGACCCCCAGCAGGTGCAGGATGCGCTCACTGCCCAGACCGTCCTGATAACCATCATGCACGCCAACAACGAGGTGGGCACCATTGAGCCGGTGCGGGAGATCGCCGACATCGCCCACCGGCACGGTATCCTGATGCACACTGACTGTGCCCAGTCCATCGGCAAGCTTCCAGTAACGGTCGACCAACTGGGCGTAGACCTGCTGTCGCTGGCCGGCCACAAGCTGTACGCCCCCAAGGGTATTGGAGTGCTGTACTCCCGACAGGGTGTAGAACTGGAAAAGCTGATTCACGGCGCCAACCACGAAAGGAACTGGCGGGCCGGCACCGAGAACGTCATCGAGATCGTGGGTCTGGGCCAAGCCTGCGAATTGATCCATCAGAACCTGCCGGCCTACCAGGAGCACCTGCGGCAGATGCGCGACCGGCTGGAGCAGAGACTGAGGGACTGTTTCCCGGGCCTGCGCATCAACGGTCACCCGCAGCATCGCCTGCCCAATACCTGCAGCGTCAGCTTCCAGGGCGTGGCCGCCAGCACAGTTCTGGCCCAGATGGCCGGCGTGGCCGCCTCGGCCGGAGCGGCTTGCCATAGCGACCGGGTCGAGGTATCCAGCGTGCTGGAAGCGATGCAGGTGCCGCTGGAATACGCGATGGGTACGATCAGGCTGTCGGTGGGCCGCTACACCACCGCTGCCGAAATAGACCGGGCGGTGGCGGAAATTGCCCGGGCGGTGGACGCCCACCGGACCACTGCCCGGACTACTGGGGCTCGGACAATTTCAAGCCTGGGTGACTGAGCATGCCGTCAACAGAACCATTCATAGAACTATCCAATGATGCCCCCGCTACCCGGTTGTTCCCCCAGTTCCAGTCACAGATTTACCGGACGATTTCCGACGAGGTCGAAGGTCTGACCGAGGAGCAACTGGACTTCGAGTCAGACCGTTGGGAATGGAGCAAATGGAGCATTCGCCGCAACCTGAGTCACCTGGCATCGGGAGATGTACGGTGGCTGGTCCTCCGCGGGGGCAACCAGCTGTTTCCCCAGGGACCACCGGATATTGAGGACCAGGAGGGCATCGCCCGATTGGGACCGCAGCGAACCGTAGCTTGAACCATTGACCTGACTCAGTAACGGCCACCGAACAGCTAACCAGACAGCACAATCGAACAACTCGACCGAACATCTGAACGAACAACTCACCGGGAGGGTCTCATGCCAATCGTAGACACTCACTGCCATGCCGCCACCATCTGGTTCCAGCCGGTGGAGACCCTGCTGGACCAGATGAACCGCAACGGGGTTGACCATGCGGTCCTGATCCAGATCCGGGGAATGCGGGACAACGCCTACCTGATCGAATGCCTGCGGAGATTTCCGGGAAGGTTCTCCGCAGTGGTTACGCTAAACCCGGCCAGTCCCGAAGCGCCAGCCCAGCTGGAAAGTCTGGTTAAAGAGGGCATCGAAGGAATCCGGTTGCACGCCGGCGACCGGTCACCGGGCAATGATCCGCTAGCCCTCTGGCGCAAGGCCCAGGAATTGGACCTTCCGGTAAGCTGTCAGGGAGGGCTGCCCAATTTTGCCAGGGCTGACTTCGCCGCAATTTTCCAGGAACTGCCCCGGTTGAAGATCATCATTGAGCACCTGGGCCGAGGCGGCGATGATTCGACCCCGGCACGGGATACCTACCGGAAGGTGCTGGACCTGTCCAGGTATCCCAACGCCTACATGAAGATTCCGGGCCTGGGCGAGTTCTGCCAGCGGCCCATGCCCTTCGTGCAGCCTTTTCCCTTTGGTGACATACCCCCATTGATCGAGATGGCGGTGGACGCCTTCGGCGCCAACCGGCTGATGTGGGGCAGCGACTTTCCTCCGTCGGCGTCGCGGGAGGGCTACCGCAATGCCCTGCGCTGGCCGATGGAGCGGATAGAATACCCCAGTACAGGCGATAAAGACTGGGTGTTCGGCAACACCGCCGCCAGCATCTGGCGCTTTGGAAAATAGAGTACGGTTCCAGTATTAACCGTTCCAGTATTAACGGTTCCAGTATTAACGGTTCCAGTATTATCTTACCGGTCGAGGATGGAAAATGCGTATACTGCTGATCGCCACCAACCGTCACCGTCGTTTGATGAGCCGCATGAATGCCCAACCAGTGCCCATCGGTTTGGCGTATATCGCCGGACACCTGGACCCGCAGCGTCACCAGCTTAAAATCCTCGACCTGATGTTCTCCGAGGACTATCTGGCCGACACCGAGCAGGCGGTTCGAGAGTTCCAGCCGGGTCTGGTGGGAGTGTCCCTGCGCAACCTGGACAATTCCAGCTACATCGACCCCCAATGGGCGCTGCCCGCCACCAGAGCGGTTATCGACCGGGTGCGCTCGGTCACCAGTGCGCCCATCGTGTGCGGCGGCCCG
>DASTLM010000296.1:0-3886 GCA_035714945.1 Dehalococcoidia bacterium
CGGGCCCGGGCCAATCTGCAAGACCCCAACCGGCCCCTGGGTTCTTTCATCTTTCTGGGACCCACGGGAGTGGGGAAGACTGAACTGGCCCGGGCATTGGCCGAGTTCCTGTTCGACGACGAACAGGCCATGGTGCGCCTGGACATGTCGGAATACATGGAAAAACATACTGTGGCTCGGCTAATTGGAGCGCCTCCCGGCTATGTTGGTTACGAGGAAGGCGGTCAACTGACCGAGGCGGTGCGACGCCGGCCCTACTCAGTGGTGCTCTTTGACGAGATCGAAAAAGCCAACAGTGACGTGTTCAATGTCATGCTCCAGGTGATGGACGACGGGCGTCTTACCGACGGCCATGGCCGCACGGTTGACTTCAAGAATACGGTAATCATCATGACCAGCAACATCGGTTCCGAGTTCATCAACCAGCCCGGACTGGAATACGGTAAGATTAGGGACCGCGTTATGGAGTTGATGCGGATGACCTTCCGTCCCGAGTTCCTCAACCGGGTGGACGAAATATTGATCTTCCACCAGTTGAGCAAGGGGCAGTTGCAGCGGATCATTGATATCCAACTGCGCGGACTGCAACAACGGCTGGCTGAGCGGCACATTGAGTTGGAGCTGAGTGACTCGGCGAAAGAGGCGCTGATCGAAACCGGGTACGATCCGGTCTACGGCGTTCGTCCCCTGAAGCGGACCATCCAGCGGAGAGTATTGGATCCATTGGCGATGCAAGTCCTGGCCGGTGAGTTTCACGATGGCGACCACGTATTGGTCGATAGAATCGGCAATGACCTGGTGTTCGCCCGACGAGTTACGGCCGAGGCGGTGGCTTGATTCCCGGTCAACTCGATGCCCGAAAGCCCATTGGCGGAGTTAGTGGGACATCGAAGATCCCAGGGACTAGAATTAACGATACCATGGCAGAACCCCTAGAGTTAGCACCGCCCTGGGGGCAGGTCCCAGCTTGGATTTGGTTTAGCCGGGTGCTGAAAAAGGGGAGTCCAGAGGGGTGAAGCCCCTTTGGCAGGGGTCTGGGGGTGTCCCCCAGTTACAACTTCCACCCCCTTCCTGATCAGGAAGGGGGTAGGGGGATGGTCGAAAAGGGTTTTTCACCAACTTGTTAGGGGGGGTTTATGGACGGACCGATTTCCCCAGAGCTTTTGCAGCGGATGGACGCCTACTGGCGCGCCGCCAATTACCTGTCGGTCGGTCAGATTTACCTGTACGACAATCCCCTGCTGCGGGAACCATTGAGTGCCGAACACATCAAGCCACGCTTGTTGGGACACTGGGGCACCACGCCGGGGCAGAATTTTGTCTACGTCCATCTAAACCGGGTGATCCAGCAGTACGACCTGAACCTGCTCTACATTTCCGGCCCCGGTCATGGCGGGCCTGCCCTGGTGGCCAATACCTACCTGGAGGGCAGTTATAGCGAGTTGTATCCCAATGTATCCCGGGACGAAGCGGGAATGAAGCGGCTGTTCCGGCAATTCTCCTTCCCCGGGGGAATTCCCAGCCACGTGGCCCCGGAAACGCCGGGCTCCATCCATGAAGGTGGCGAGTTGGGCTATTCCCTGGCCCACGCCTTTGGCGCGGCCTTCGACAATCCCGACTTGATCGTCGCCTGCGTGGTGGGCGACGGTGAGGCCGAGACCGGGCCGCTGGCCGCCAGCTGGCATGCTAACAAGTTCCTCAATCCGGCGACGGATGGGGCCGTCTTGCCCATATTGCACCTTAACGGCTACAAGATCGCCAACCCCACGATCCTGGCCCGCATTTCCCGCGAGGAACTGGAACAGCTATTCAGTGGCTATGGCTACCTGCCCTACTTCGTGGAGGGGGATGATCCGGAACCGATGCACCAGATCATGGCGGCTACGCTGGACCAGGTGATCGCAAAGATCAGGGGCATCCAATCCCGATCCCGCACCGAGGGTTTCGATCAAAGACCACGCTGGCCGATGATCGTATTGCGGACGCCCAAGGGTTGGACCGGCCCCAGGGTGGTGGACGGCCAGCCAGTCGAAGGGACTTTTCGCGCCCACCAGGTGCCGCTGGCCGCCGTGCGCAGCCGTCCGGACCACCTCAAGATGCTGGAAGACTGGATGCGGAGCTATCGGCCCCAGGAACTCTTCGATGAAAGCGGGAGGCTCGCCCCTGACCTGGCCCAGCTGGCTCCCCAGGGCGCCCGGCGGATGGGAGCCAACCCCCACGCCAACGGTGGGTTGCTGCTGCGGGATATGCGGTTGCCCGATTTTCGGGACTATGCCATCGACGTCCCCAGCCCTGGCTCGGTGGAGGCCGAGGACACCCGGGTGTTGGGCCGGTTCCTGCGCGACGTTATCAAGCTCAACCAGAACCCCCGGACATTTCGCCTCTTCGGACCGGATGAGACCAACTCCAACCGCCTGAACGCCGTGTTCGAAGTCACCCAACGGCAATGGACTGGGGAGACCATCGAGGGCGACGACCACCTGGCGCCGGAGGGCAGCGTCATGGAGGTGCTGAGCGAGCACCTGTGTCAGGGGTGGCTGGAGGGCTATTTACTCACCGGCCGTCACGGACTGTTCAATTCTTACGAGGCGTTCATCCACATCGTAGATTCCATGTTCAACCAGCACGCCAAGTGGCTGAAGATGACCGGCGGCATTCCCTGGCGGCGGCCGATTGCCTCCCTGAACTACCTGTTGTCCTCCCACGTGTGGCGGCAGGACCAGAATGGCTTCACCCACCAGGACCCCGGTTTCATCGACCACGTGGTCAACAAAAAAGCTGATGTCATTCGCGTCTACCTCCCCCCCGACGCCAATTGTCTGCTCTCGGTGGCCGATCACTGTCTGCGCAGCCGCAACTACGTCAACGTGATGGTGGCCGGCAAACACCCCGCTCCCCAATGGCTGAACCTGGACGCTGCGGTCAAGCACTGCACCACCGGCATCGGCATCTGGGAATGGGCCAGCAATGACCGGGGTGTGGAACCCGACGTGGTGATGGCCTGCGCCGGCGATGTACCCACCCTGGAGACCCTGGCCGCGGTCCAACTCCTGCACGAATACTTCCCGGACCTGCGGGCCCGGGTAGTCAACGTGGTCAATCTGATGAAACTCCAGCCCACCAGCGAGCACCCTCACGGGCTGAGCGACTGGGACTTTGATAGCCTTTTCACCAGGGACAAGCCCATCATCTTTGCCTATCATGGCTACCCCTGGCTGATCCACCGGCTGACCTACCGGCGCACCAATCACCGAAACCTCCACGTGCGGGGTTACAAGGAGGAAGGCACCATCACCACGCCCTTCGACATGTCGGTACTGAACGATCTGGACCGTTTTCACCTGGTGGGGGACGTGATCGACCGGCTGCCCCAACTGGGGCAAAAAGCCGCCCACATCAAGCAGGAACTGCGGGACAAGCTCATTGAGCACAATGAGTACATCCGGCGGTACGGGGAAGACCTGCCCGAAATCCGCAACTGGAGGTGGGCTGGCGATGTGGTGGCTTGGTGACGAAACCGGGACGTACCCGTAACCGGGACATACCAATGAATCTGGACATCCCCTGGACATCCCGATGAAAGTCCTGGTCCTCAATTGCGGTAGCTCGACGCTCAAGTTCGAACTCTTCAATGTGGCCGAAAGCGGGCCAGACCCGATTTCCCGGCTAGCCCTGGGCCTGGTCGACCGCATCGGGCAGGATGGGCTGCTGGACTTTGCTGCCGCCAACGGCCAAACTCTGCGAGAGCCAACCACCCTGGCCGGCCACGGCGAGGCGGCCCGCCGGGTATTGACCTGGCTGGACTCAACTGGTCTCGACGGGGCGGCCGCCATCGGCGCGGTCGGACACCGGGTGGTCCACGGCGGCGACCGCTTCAGTGCGTCGG
>DASTLM010000297.1:0-2446 GCA_035714945.1 Dehalococcoidia bacterium
TTGTCAAGGGCCATACGTAATCAGACCAGGGCAAATTGCATCTTCCTGAAGGCAGACTATCCACAAGCAAGTCCGGTGAGGTCTGAGCCAAACCGTCGTTCCGGCGGAAGCCGGAACCCAGGGAATATAACTAGACACCGGCTTCCGCCGGTATGACGGGTGACCCTCTACGCGGTAGGATGCGATTGCCCGGATAAGGGTGGCTTGGCCCCTGGGCATTCTACCAGAAAGGAGGGTCGATATTGTGGGTATTAGCGGGGACTATCGCAGATTCAGGTATTGTCTTTGCGGTCCCAGTTCTGGGTGGGTGAGGCTTTGGTTTCAGCTTTCGCGACCAGCGCCTGATCCCGGCCACCGGATGAAACCGTGGGCGCATGTTGTGGGCAATCAGCGGCGCCAGGTGTTGGTTGCCCACGACCAGCGGGGCCACCCATTGGCGCAATTCCTTCAGACTGGGCGGTTTTTCGTCCCAGTCAGGCACCAGTGAGTCCATCGGATGCCATTCTTTCTCGCCTTTGAACCGGGTCATCACCATCCCGTTGGCCTCTTGCACCGCGATCGCCCCCCCCAGCATGTCCCACATCCGGGGTGCACCGAAGATTGCGTACTGCATCGAGCCGATGGCCGTCATCGCCAGCTCGTAGGCGATGCTGCCGGTGGTACGTGGTTCGCCCAGGTTGCCCTTCAGGTTCGGGCCAAACCTGGTGGTGTGGAAGAAGGAGCCGGGTAATCCGATCAATCGGTTGCCCACCGGTTTTTCCGTTTCAAACACTGACACCGGCTGGCCATCGGCAAAGCAGCCGCTGCCCCGACGGCAGTGCAGCACCAGGCCCCCGGTGGGTGAAGGCCACGGCAGGTATACCGCCCCGACCAGGGGCCGTCCCCGGTACAGCACGCCAATGGATGACGCGTAAACCGGCAGACCATTCAGAAAGTTGGTGGTCCCGTCCAGGGGATCCAGCACCCATAGGAAGTCGGGAGAAGGACCATCCGATTCGGCTTCGCCGGAAGTCTCCTCCCCTAAAATAGCGTGGCTGGGGAACCTCCGGGTAATCTGGGCTTCCAGGTATTTTTGGGTCTCTTTATCCGCCGAGGTCACCGGGTCCAGTTGGTTCTTGTCCTTGTACTCAATGGATATCGGTCGACGAAAACAACCGGACAGAATTGCGCCGGCGCCTCGCGCCATCTCGACGGCAGCCAGCTCAATCTTGCCTGCCAGGTGGTCGTGTTCCAGCATTGGGCGAAAACTCCTGGGCTGAACCGGGATACCAGATCAATCAGCGTTGCCTCAGTATAGCATCTATCTCCAGAACATTAGCTGCATAGCATCTGCGGTCTTACCTCTCCAGTCAGCCTCTGCTATAATCGGCCCAGGCTGCCGTCAAACGCCATTTAACGCGAATGGCAAGATAATCCCGAATCAAAAATAGCACCAAGCAAGACTGGCAAGACTGGAAGGAGACTGATCCAATGGACCTGGAGCTTGAAGGTAAAGTTGCGATAATTGGCGGTGCCAGCAAGGGCTTGGGCCGGGCCTGCGCCGATGTCCTGGCCGAAGAAGGCGCGAAGATAATGATGTGCAGCCGTACCAGGAAGGACCTGGAACAGGCTGCCGAGGAAATCCGGGATGCCACTGGGGCCGATGTGCAAACCTACGCCGGCGACCTGGAAAGCTACGCCACGATCAAGGACTTGATCAGCACCACCGTCAGCCATTACGGCCATCTGGACATAATGGTAAATAACTCGGGTGGCCCGCCGCTGGCCCGGTCCGTCACCGCTACCGAGGAGCAGTGGGAAACAGCGGTGCAGCGGTCCCTGTTCTTCTTCGCCCGGATGTCCCGGGAGGCGGTCCCTCACCTGAAGGCCCAGGGTGGCGGTCGAATTATCAACATTCTGGCCAGTACCGTCTATCAGCCCATACCCAACCTGGCCCTCTCTGGCGCTACCCGGCTGGGAGTGGTGGCTTTCGCCAAGAGTCTGGCCGACGAAGTGGGCCGGGACGGCATCCTGGTGAACAACGTCTGCCCGGGTTCGATTCTGACCGAGCGGATGCTTTCCAATGTTACATCCCGGGCCAAAGAATTGGGCACCACGGTGGAAGCAGGGCTACAGTCACGGGCGGGAGAAACTGCGGTCGGTCGCATCGGCGAGCCCAAAGAGCTGGCTTACCTGGTGGGGTTCCTGGCTTCCGGTAAGTCCAGCTACATCACCGGCACGACCATCCTGGTCGATGGCGGTCTGGTACGATCGGTGATCTGATCAATCTCCGCTGTCGACAACTTCAAGTATGAGGCCCAGGTCAAATCCGCCGGCAGAACCTCAGGACGCGGCTGGGTTCAACCACCGGGGAAACCGTTACAGCCGCAACGGGGCCTACGACCAGGCAATGGCCGACTACACGAAAGCGATCGAGTTGGACCAAACCTTTGCGGAGGCCTATTTC
>DASTLM010000298.1:0-6625 GCA_035714945.1 Dehalococcoidia bacterium
CCACCCCTTCTGGGTCTACACCTTCTGGGCCCACACCGCAATTGGCGCCCAGCGTCAGTCCCACCCTTACCCCGGTGCCATTGGCCGGGACGGGATTCCAACTACCTGACATTGCCGATACCGTGGACCAGGTGCGCCCGGCGGTAGTGGGGATAGTTGTCGAGTTCACAACCCGGGACTTTTTGGGCAACCTGGTCAGCAGCTTCAGCAGCGGAACCGGGGTGATATTTTCGCCGGAGGGGCTGGTCCTGACCAACAGCCACTTGATAATAAGCGGGGCTTCAACGGTAACCATCACCCGGGACGACGGCACCCAGCTACCGGCGGAGATCGTCGGGGTTGACCGTCTCTCCGACCTGGGGGTCCTGCGCCTGCCTGAAGGCACCTATCCCTTCCTGGCCATCGAAGATGATAGCGATTCCCTGCGCGTGGGGGACTGGGTTATCGCCATTGGCAACGCGCTGGCCCTGCCCGGAGACCTCACGGTCACGGTTGGCGTGGTCTCTGCCCTGGGCAGAACGCTGGATGTGAGTGAGGATGTGACCCTTTACGACCTGATCCAGACCGACGCGGTAATCAACCCGGGTAATAGCGGCGGCCCGCTGCTGGACCTGCAGGGAAAGTTGGTCGGTATTAACACCGCCATACTGCGCCAGAGCAGTCTTGGCAGCCGCTCTGCCGTCGAAGGAATTGGATTCGCCATCAACACCGAGACCGCCACCCTGGTTTCGCGTCAACTGGTGGAGTCCCGGCGGGTGCGTTGGGCCTGGATGGGCGCGTTTCTGGGCGATCTAGTTCCTGAGTTGGCGGCCCAGGCGGGGATACCCGTCAGCGAAGGAGTGGTCGTCCGCGAAGTGGTGAGGAATGGCCCGGCCGACTCGGCGAGCATTCAGCGGGGGGACATCATTCTATCTTTGGACGGAATCAAGGTTGGCACAGTAAGAGACCTGACCCGAATTTTGCGTCAAGAATTTAGCGCCAAACAGGAAATCGAGGCGGAACTTTTTCGCAACGGCGCCAGGTTGACCCTGCCGATGGTATTGGGAGAAAGGCCCCGATAGGGCCTCCGCCAATTTGCCACCTGGCGCTCCCGGAGCGTAAAATTGGGAAAACCTGGCCCAGCCTAAAGCCAGACGCTTATCGAGGTGTAATATGGCCACCAGCAAGACCATCGCTGCCAACCGGTTTCAGGAGACCTTTGGCTACCCGGCCGGAAGGGCAGCCACCAAGGTGAAGGACGCCATGACTCCCTTCGTTCAGGAGTTCATCCAGAACGCCCCCTTCGCGGTGATGGCCACCAGCGACGCCCAGGGCAACTGTGACGCTTCCCCCAAGGGCGGGAAGCCCGGTTTCGTGAGGGTCCTGGATGACCGCCATCTGCTGCTGCCCGATGTAGCGGGCAACCGTCTGTTCCAGTCCTACGAGAATGTTGACGCCAACCCGCATGTAGGATTGCTATTTATGATTCCTGGCGTCAACGACACCGTTCGGGTGAACGGCCGCGTCATCATCGTGGATAAAGCAGAACTGGAGCGGTTAAACGTCGAAGTGTCCCTTTACGAGGCCGACGAGCGGTCACATCACCTCCAGGGAATCCTGATAGAAGTGGAAGAGTCCTACGGTCAGTGCCCCCGGGCCATGTACTTCTCCCACCTGTGGGACCTGGAGACCACCGCCGCCAACCAGGCCAACCGGCCAATAGCCGACCGCAGCACCAACGTCTAGGGGATGGGCGCACCGGCCCTGGCCAATGGGCCGGTCCAACCGTGACCGGCGGGGATCCGGCACCCTGGTGCCCAGTCACGCAAACTGTCCCCAGGAGATGCGGTGGCCTGGTTACACCTCGGTCGATACCTTAACCTACTGGTGCCGCAGATGGTAGAATACAGCCATTAACCACATAACCTCGAAAGGGGCTGCAGCTAATGGTCTCAATTTCCTTCGACAAAGTTACCCTGGCTAACGGCCTTGATGTAATCCTGCACGAAGACCACACCGTCCCGGTGGTGGCGGTCAACGTCTGGTACCACGTCGGCTCCAAAGACGAACAGATGGGCCGCACCGGATTCGCCCACCTGTTCGAACACGTGATGTTTGAAGGCTCCAAGCACCACAATAAGAGCCACTTTGAACCACTGCAAAAGGCGGGAGCCAACCTGAACGGCTCCACCACCTCCGACCGCACCAACTACTGGGAGGATGTGCCCACCAATTACCTGGAGTTGGCCCTGTGGCTGGAGGCCGACCGCATGGGCTTCCTGCTGGACGCCCTCGACCAGCAACGGTTCGAAATTCAGCGCGATGTGGTCAAGAACGAACGCCGCCAGAGTTACGAGAACCGCCCTTACGGCATGGCCCACTGGCACATCCAGGAAGCCTTGTTCCCGCTGCCCCATCCCTACCACTGGATGACCATCGGCTCTCAGGAAGACCTGGACGCCGCCAATCTGGACGATATCAAGGATTTCTTCCGTCGGTTCTATTCTCCCTCCAACAGCAGCCTGGCCATCGCTGGCGACATTGACCGGGGGCAGACCCTGGAACTGGTCACCCGGTACTTCGGCGACCTGCCTCCCGGCCCTTCGGTGCAGCGGATTGGCCGGTTCGACTCGTCGCTGCCGGGTCGCGTGGAACTGCAGATACGCGACCGGGTTTCCCTGCCCCGGGTCTATATCGCCTGGTCAACACCCCCGCATTTCAGCGACGACGACGCTCCCCTGGAGTTGCTCAGTGCCGTATTGGCCGATGGTTTAAGCTCCCGGATGTACCGGTCCCTGGTCTACGACCAGCAGATCGCCCAGAGCGTCAGTGTTCGCTACCACGCTTCCGAAATCGCGGGGCAATTTATCGTCGAAGGCACCGCCGCCGCCGACCACGATGTGAACGAAGTGGAGCAGGCCATCGAAGCACAACTGGAACGTATCCGTCACGAACCGCCCACCGAAGAGGAAATCACCCGGGCCAAGAACCGGTTGGAGGCCCATCACTACCGGCAGTTGTCCCGCATCGGCGGCTTTGGCGGCAAGGCCGACGCCTTGAACCATTTCAACGTGTTCAAAGGCGACCCGGACCTGATCAACACCGAAATCGACCACTATATGAAGGTGCGGCGAGAAGATATTCTGCGGGTCAGGGAGTCGGTGCTGGACCACCGCCAGGTGCGGCTCAAGATACTGCCTGAGGCCAGTCTGGCATTTACCACCACCGGCATCGACCGCTCGATAATGCCGGCCCCGGCCAGGGAACCCAGCTTCATCCCACCAATCCCGGAGCGGAGGACTCTGCCCAATGGGATGGGGATCGCAGTGGTCGAAAAACGTGACCTGCCCATCGTGGCCTTCGCGCTGCTGTTTCAGGCCGGGACCGCTGCCGATCCCCAGGATTTGCCCGGCCTGGCCAGCATGGCCACCCAACTGCTGTCGGAGGGCACCGAGACCCGCACCAGCCAGGAGATCGCCCTTGGGTTTGAATTCGTCGGCGCCCGTTTGTCCAGCGAAACTCGCCGGGAAAGCACCATTCTTTCCAGCGAAACCCTGACCAAGCACTGGGGTACGGCTCTGGACTTGATGGCGGATGTGGTGCTCCACCCCACTTTTCCGGAGCATGAGCTGGAGCGGGTGCGGCGCGAACACCTCACCGATTTGCGCCGGGGCAAAGACGACGCCACCTTCATTGCCGAGCAGGTGATGCCAGGACTGATATTTGGCCGGGAGAGCGGTTACGGCCACCCGGCTCACGGCACCATTGAGTCGGTGGCCACATTGACTCGGGCAGACCTGAAGCGTCAATATCTGGCCCACTTTGGCCCGTCGGCCGCTACCCTGATTGTGGCGGGCGACGTCAGTCTGGATGAGGTTGTGCAAAAGGCGCGGACCGCCTTTGGCCAGTGGGACAATCCGATTCCCCAGCGGCCTGCCGCGTTGGATACCGTTGCTGAGGCCCCGGCTGACCCCACGGCCATCTATCTGGTGGACAAACCCGGGGCGGCCCAGTCGGTGATCCGGGCCGGGCACACCACGGTGCCCCGGAATCACCCGGACTACTTCAAACTGGTATTGCTCAACTACGCTTTTGGCGGCCAGTTCTCGGCGCGCCTGAACCAGAACCTGCGCCAGGACAAGGGGTACAGCTACGGATTCAACTCCTCGATATCCTGGTACAGTCAACCCTCGCTATTCGTCGCGGGCGGCAGCGTGCAGACCGCGGTGACCCGGGAGTCAGTGGTCGAAACCCTGAAAGAGTTCCGGGATGTCCATGGCTCCCGGCCAATCAGTAATGACGAACTGACCGGCGCCAGGAATGGATTTTCCCGGGGATATCCGGCGGGGTTTGAGCGGCCGGGACAGGTGCTGAGTCAAGTGATCCAGCTATTGGTGCACGGTCTACCCGATAATTACTTCCAAACCGTCAGTCGCCAACTGTCTGAGGTCACCCTGGAGCAGGTCCGGCAGACGGGAGCTGCCTGGGTCCATCCCGACACCTTGACGGTGCTGGTGGTGGGCGACCGGCAAGTGGTCGAGGCGGGCCTGAAGGAACTGGGGCTTCCGGTGGTGATGCTGGACAGCGACGGGGTGCCCATCGGCTAGCGGCCAATCATCGCTTCGGTCGGCACCGGTTGACCCGGTTCAGATACCAGTTCATCAGTGCCCGTTGGTGTTGAGCCGGCCGCACCATGAACGGGAGGATTCCCTTTCGGTTTTTCGCGGTCCCCGGAGCCCAGGTCCTCCGAGCCAGGTCCCCGGAACAATGAAGACCACCATCCAGGCGCCCTTCCTTTGACCTTTGCCCTTGATATGCAATCCTCAATAAGCAATCCGCGATAAGCAATCCCCCAGCATCGGCCGGGCCTGTCCCAAAGAGAGGGTCCGCCGGATGGGGTACAATAGGCTTTAAAGCGCGCGGTGGAGTCCGGGTCATGCCATTTATTTTCGGTAAGCGGGGCGGGGTAGCGGTGGTAGAAATTCACGGCGTGATCGGCACCCGGGTGCGGGAGTCGATATACGATCGCCTGTTCGACACCATCGCCCGCAACCAGCGCTACCAGGCGCTGCTGCTGGACATCAACTCCCCGGGCGGTTCGGCCACCGGCTCTGACCTGTTGTACCATAGCCTGCAGAAAGTCGCCCGGCAGAAGCCGGTGGTGGCTTATGTCAGCGGGGTAGGAGCGTCGGGCGGTTACTATCTGTGCTGTGCCGCCAGCAAGGTGGTTGCGCTGCCCGCGGCCCTGGTAGGCTCCATCGGCGTCATCTACCTGCGTCCCATCCTGGAACAATTGCTGGGCAAGGTAGGCATTGAGCTTTCGGTGTTCAAAGGCGGACGCCTCAAGGACATGACTGGCTTCTGGCGCGGTCCCACCGATGAAGAGTCGGAGAAGTTCCAGGGCCTGATCGGCGAAATGTACGACACCTTCGTATCGGTGGTGGCCCAGGGCCGTTCTCTGGAGGACAGCCGGGTCCGGGAATTGGCCACCGGCGAGTTGTACACCGCCCGGCGGGGGCATGAATTGGGGCTGGTCGACGAGTTGGGTGACTTTGACCTGGCGTTGAATCTGGCTGGGGAACTGGGCAACGTCCGCCCCAGGCCCCGCTGGATTCGCCCCAAACGCTCCCTGTCGGAAAGGTTGACCGGACGGCTGGGCAACCGCCCGCCGGGTCTGGGTCAACTCTCCTCCGAAATGTTGCGGCTGCTGGCCGGGGGAATGTACTACCTGGAGCCCTCCCTGATGCTAGGCGAGTATTGGGAAAGCGGGTAATTGATTGCTGGCCGCGATGGCGAGCCAAGGGTCCAATCTCAAATATAATTCATCGAGAATTTCAGATTTATAATCTCAGTCTATAATCTCAGGAATTTGTGATCTCGAGGCCACCGGCCTCGGCGGAAAAGGGAAAATATGGTCAGATCCAACTGGCGCACCGAACATCCTCCCGCCTGCACCTGCAACACCTGCCAGGAAAAAAAGTTCATCGCCCGTCAGGAGAACCGGAAGATTGGCCGCAACGAAAAATGCCCCTGCAACAGCGGCAAGAAATACAAGCGCTGTCACGGGACCTAGCGTGGCTCCACCGACCCACTTAACCATCGCAAAATTGATCGGTCTAGTTCCGAGTCAACCCTGGATTGACATTCGTTGAATTGGGCGGACTTGGCCCCTCCTCCCTTGATGGGAGAAGGCTGGGATCAGGGTGATAACCCTCACCTCATTCCTCTCCCACAAGGGGAGAGGATGCCACCAATCCAAACACAATTGACACGGTACCAGGCTGATGGCGGCGGGAAACTTGCTGACCGTATTGGAAGAATTGATCCTATTGCTGGTTGCCGGAGCGCTGGTGGCGGTCTCGGGCCTCGGCCTGTTCCCGTTGATACCGGAGAAGAGGAGTTGACGGAGATTACCCTTCCCGCCCCTTGGCCTCCCGCCAGAGGGCTTCCTTATCGTCCAGAGGAAGACCGGCGAAGTCCAGGCCCCGCTGCTGGGCCAGTTCCTCCATCTGGTTGTACCGCCATTGAAAGCGCCGGTTGGCCCGCCTCAAGGCATCCTCGGCCTGGATGTTCAACCAGCGGGACAGATTGACCATCGAGAAGAACAGGTCACCGATTTCGTGGGCCTTTTCCGCCTCGGTCTCGG
>DASTLM010000299.1:0-9633 GCA_035714945.1 Dehalococcoidia bacterium
CAGGCGGCCCCCGACCTGAAGCCGCCAAGGCCAACCATCAGGGAACACTACGTTCACATTGACGACGGGCAATTCGAAAACTCGGGCGATTACTATTCCAACCCGGGCGAAGTCCGGCAAATCATCAAGGAAGTCCTGGCAGACCGGCCCCGCCATATCTTGCTGTTCGCTCACGGCGGACTGAATAACGCGGGTAGCGGGGCGGCCCGGGTTGGCCGGTGGCGCCAGGTTTTCCAGGACAACGGCATACACGAGATCCACTTTATCTGGGAGACTGGTTTCACCGAGGAGTTGGCCGATATCCTGCGGGCCAAGCTGAGCGTGACCGAACAGAGGGCTTCCGGCTTTAGCGGTTGGTGGGACCGTGTCCTGGAACGGTTTACTCAGCCGGTGGGGACGGCGCTCTGGAATGAGATGAAGCTGGATGCCGAAAAGGCTTTCCAACCGGGCAACGCCGGCGACCAGTTCGTGGCCTGGTTGATCGAGGCCATGAAGCAAATCCCCGCCGGCGAGCGACCGACAATCGATCTGGCGGGACACAGCGCCGGTTCCATCTGGCAGGGACATCTGCTGAAAAGCTGGCAGGCCCACGGCGGTACGCCCATCAACAACCTGATATTGATGGCTCCGGCCTGCAACGTCCAATTCTTTGGCTCCCACATCAAGCCGGCGCTGTCCAATTCGACGCTGCGCCGGCTACATCACTTCTTGCTGGACGACCAGGCCGAGCAGACCGATACCGTCGCCGGCATTTACCGAAAGTCCCTGCTTTACCTGGTGTCCCGGTCCTTTGAGAGCCGAGCGGGCGAAGTGCCCCTTATGGGTATGGAGAAATATCTGGACCAGCTTGACTGCTCGGATATCCCGGATCGGGTGGAGCACTACGTGGCGTCGAAAAGGACCGACTTCACCACCAGCAAGTCCCACGGCGGGTTTGACGGCGACGAAACCACCATGAATGCCATGCTGAGACTGGTATTGGGTCATGACCCGGAGCACCGGTTTGTCGGCGTCAGCTTGAACGGATAGACATGAATTACCTGATGTCACCCTCTACCTCAGTTGTCCAGTCTCAACCCGTCCCCGGCCAGCCCCTTTCGGGTGGCCCCTGACGCTGGCGCGAAAACGGAAACCTCAACTATTATCCCAGGTCAGAAGCCCTGAAGCGTTGTTGATATGACCATTTCCGGGGCCCCCGCATGCGAGATTAACGTGAGTTTCGCGCCAGCGGCTGGTACCTGGGGGTTTGGCAAGCAAGCATCATTGCCGCGGGGCTAGCAGAAATACTGGGTGACGAACACTTCCTCGTCCTTGCTGACCGCGAGCCCGACCGCGTGTTTGACATATCTATCGTTGAGGATGTCCTGGCTTTGGATCGAACTTTGCATCCAGGTTTCTACGATCTGCTCGGCGAGTTGTTGAGCAGAAAGATAGTTCTTGCTGACCGGAACGGCATCGTAGTAGATTTCAGACGAGTAAATCGGCGTACTGAAGGAGTTCTTGACACTACTCTCGAGATAAGCAACCCCGTATCTTGTGAAACACCGGCGTACCGGTTCCCCAACTCTGATGGAATGGGACAGGTCGATAGCGTCGATGTTCTCGGCCAAATATTGGCTATCTGAAGCAGCGGCGGCAGCCAGGGCCGAATCAAATTCCAGCGTATCAATGCTCGCCTTCCGTCGTTCCTGGTTAACAATTTCATGAATCAGACCCCCCAATTGACTGAGCCATTGGTCATTGACGGGAGTCCTGCTCCCCAACATTTGGAGAGCCTCGATACGACTGATCTTACCCGCATCCAATAGGGCGAATATCTGGATGGATGCCAGTCTGGGCATCGGCGTAGGCATAGACTCGGGACTGGGGTCAGAGGGCTGTAACGAGGTTTCCCGTTGCGTCGAAGCATGATCCGGTGCTGGGCTCGAGGTCGGCAGCGGCTCGGAGGAAACGGGCACAGGTGTTTGTGTTGGCAACAAATCCGGTGGACTGGCAACGGTACCTTCCCTCGAATTGAATGCGCTGGCGTTGATCTCTAGGACGCCATTGTTAAATAGTACCCAGAGGACTATTCCCAGTACCGCTACTCCACCAACCAGAGTCAGGGCCAACGTGCTAGTTTTCATTTATTTACCTCCTTGATAATCCAAAAATTTGTCTATTCGTGCTTATTCGGGTCGAAGCTGCCGTTTGAGCCAATGGTGGGTCACCAGGATCGTCGACACCGGCTAATTAAGGCACCCTGGCAAAACTGTCTCGCCGGCCAGGCACCGACTCATCCTGAGAAATCCGGGATATCTGCACCCGATAAGGGCCGATCCAGACCTCGTCCCCTTCCTCTAATGAGGCCCATATGACCTGTTTTCCGTTTACTCTGGTTACCTGATTGGTGGCCACGTGGTGCAGCATCAGCTGTCGGTCTCGCCACCAGAAGCGGGCGTGCTCCCCGGCCACGCCCGGGGCGGCCGGCAGGTGAACGCTGGAGGAAAGAGCCGCACCGATGGTTCCCGGTTGGTCTCCCAGTTGGAAGGACTGGAGGAATTCTGGGCCAGTGACCATCAAAATGGTCAAAGTCTGGGCGACCAGGGGGAGTTGGGGGTTGCTCAGGTCGGTTACCAGGTCGTAAATGGACCTTAAGCCGGTGGAGACAGCGCTACGTGCTGGGTATACCCTCCGTAATCTACGGCCCAGCCCCGGCAATGATTGCCGGGTCGCCCTGGCAATCCGCCGGTACAGCTGGGCCGGCGGACGAACCAAGCCGATCAGGTTTATCCCCATCAGTCGTTGCCTGGTCGCCCGGTCAGCAAGTCGGGCGAGCTGCATCAGCGGATGCACCAGGCCGACCAGACCAAGCCCAACACCCAGCAGAAAGGCAGCCACCGGAAATGATAGGGCGTCGAATATCAGGCAGGCGAAACCGGCCAGAGTTCCGGCGATGCCTGCTTGACGATTTTGCCGCCGCCAGAATCGGGGATAACGGGTGCTGCTACTTTCCATAGGGTCAGCCATGGGGTCTGATGTCTGGTCGGCGGTGGCAAGCTCCAGCTGATCCCCAACCGAGAGCTGGTGGCGGGCGATGAGTCCGCCGGGTAGTTCGACGACGCTGTGGGATCCGCGGCCACCGGCCGAAAATCGGAATGCCTTGAGGTCCGGTTTGGTTTTTATCACCGTGCCATCCGGCGCCAAAAAGACCACATCGATGGGGAACCTCATGAAAAAAGTGTGGATTGCCTTGCATGGCCTGATCCAGAGTCCCTGATCTTCGGGTAGCCGGTCTCGGCCCAGCAGGCCCCAGCTGCGGGACCAGGGGCTGGTGGCCACTTCTGCCCGACACAACGATATACCGGACCTGATAATAACTACTTCTCGCATTCGATTACGCCCTATTACGCCCAAAATCAAGGATTGGCATAGCTACAGCCGTGCATTAGCCGGGGCCCACGCTGCCGATAAATCGCATCAGACTCAGGATTGAAGGGGCCATTATCACGATGCCCATGGCCGGCAAGAAACAAAGGACCAGGGGGATCGTCATCAGCACCGGGGCTCTCTGGGCGGTTTGCTGGGCCCTCTGACGTCTCAAAAGCCGGAGGTCCGCGGCCTGGGTCCGCAACACACCGCCGAGACTAGCTCCCACGCTTTCGCCTTGCGTTACCGCGGAAGCCAGGCGGACTAACTCCTTCACGCCAGTACGTTCGGCCACGTAGGTCAGGGCATCGCGCCGGCTTCTCCCCAGCCCTGCTTGTTTCAGATACAGGGAAAAAGCCTCGGATAGCAACCCGCTGGTCTTCTCAGTTACCTTGGCAAAGGCAGCGTCGACACCAAGGCCTGCTTCCATGCAGGTCACCAGCAGATCCAGGGCGTCGGGTAGAGCCCGGATGATACTGCGCTGCCGGCTGCGCACTCGTCGGTTTAATATGAGGTAGGGGCCGCCGGCGCTCAGGCCCAGGAGCGGCACGCCGATTCCCAGCAATTGCAGGGGGCTGATGTCCGGTCTGGAAAGTGCGATGAAAGACAATATCAGTCCACCAAACAGCGCCAGGGCGGTCCAGAAAGTCAGATAGACCGGCGTGGACATCGGTTCACCGGCCATCACCAGCATCTGGTCCAGACGCCGTACCGCATTCTGAGGAAACGTTCTGGCCAGTAACCGGCCGATCTTGCTGACCAGCGGCGCGACAACCCTCTGGGCCAGGTTGCCTTCCAGAGACCTGTCTTTGACCATCTGCGCGGGTGAAGCCGGCCGGACCCGTCGGGAGAGGACGTTCTCCCTGGTATGGAAGACCCCCCATACCGCGATGGCCACCGCGGCGAAGATGGTGACGGCGATGACAAACAACATAGTAATCTCCTAGACCTCGATTACGCCCAACCGGCGGATCAGCCAGTAACCCGATAGCTCGAACCCGATCGCAATGGCCAGCGAGATCTGACCGGGCAGGGTATGCAGCAGCAGGTCTCCATAGTCAGGCTGAAGGAAGATGAAGGCGGCGGCCACCAGCACCGGCATCAGGGCCACCATATTGGCACTGAGCCTTTGACTGGCGGTCAAAGTCAGTATCTCCCCTCTGATCTCGGCCCGTTCCCGAATAGTGCTGGCCACGTTCAAAAGGACCTCGGACAGGTTGCCCCCGGTGGTACGCTGAATTACAATGGCCGCCACCATGATATCGACGTCCCCCGACCCGACTCGCTCCGCTAGAGCCCCGAAAACATCTTCGGCCTCCGCTCCCAGGTGCAAGTCCCGAAGGGTCCGTTCCATTTCCCGGCCCAGGGGTGCGGGCGTTTGCTCGGCAGTGTTGGATAGGGCCTGCATCAGGCCCGCACCCACCTGAAGAGACTTGGCCATGGCCAGGAGAGCGTCCGGAAGCTGGTTTTCGATAGTTGCCAATCGCTTCCGGCGGGCGCGGGAAAGCAGCAATCGAGGCAATAACCAGCCAGCCAGGACCGCAGCGAGGATCAACGGGAGCTTCAGCCAGCCTGGCACCGGTTGGGAGACCATCAGCAACAATCCAGTCAGCCCGCCGGCGGCTGCCGTGGCTGCCCGTAGCGACAGGTATTCGCTTACCCGAAGAGGCCAGCCTGCCCGTTCCAACTCCCGATTCATGCGCTCTTCCGACTCCCGGGAAAGAGGCAGTAACTTGGAGAAGGGGATTCGGCTCTGTTGCCGCCGCAACAGAGAGACCGGACTGATGCCCTGGTTGGTGGCTGCCGACCCGGACCCGGATCGCGGCGACATATTATGCCGACGGGCGACTAATGCCTGTTGTCCTACGAACGCGAACAGTCCCACCGAACCGGCCAGGGTCAAGGCGACTAGCAGAAGAATGATATCCATTCAGCCCCACCTCGCTACGTCGAAGATGTCTTTGGGAAGGTCCACGCCGAAGGACCGCAGGCGGTCGGCAAATTTTGGACGGATTCCGGTGGCCTTTAGTTGACCCAGCACCTTGCCTTCGGCATCGATGCCGGTTTGCTGGTGTACAAAGATGTCCTGGAGAGCCACGTGCTCTCCCTCCATTCCGGAGATTTCGGTGATCTGGACGACCCTTCTGGACCCGTCCAATAGCCTCGTAAGTTGGATGATTACCTGGAGTGCTGAAGTCACCTGTTCATGGATCATTCTGGCGGGCAGATCAAAGCCCGCCATCAGGATCATATTTGAGATCCTGCCCAGAGCGTCCCTGGGTGTGTTAGCGTGGACCGTGGTGAGCGAGCCGTCGTGACCCGTGTTCATGGCCTGCATCATATCGAATGCCTCAGAGCCACGGACCTCGCCCACGATGATGCGGTCCGGCCGCATACGCAGGGCGTTCCGAACCAGATCACGCTGGGACACTTCACCCTTGCCTTCGCTGGAGGCCGGCCGGGCCTCCAGTTGGACCACATGCTGCTGCTGCAGTTTCAGCTCGATGGGGTCTTCCACCGTCACAATTCGCTCCGAGTCGGGCATAAAGGCGGAGAGCGAGTTCAAGAATGTGGTCTTGCCGCTGCCGGTACCGCCAGAAATCACCATGTTGAGCTTCGCTTTGACGCACCCCTCCAATACCCTGGCCATTCCGTCCGTTAGAGTGCCGGTCTTGATCAGGTCGGCCATGGTGTAGTGATCGCCAAGAAATTTGCGAATGGTGATTATGGGACTTTTAGGGGTCAAGGGTGGGATTATGATGTTAACCCGCGACCCGTCCCGCCAACGCGCATCAACCATCGGCGAAGCTTCGTCCACATGCCGGCCGATGCTGGACACTATGTGATCGATTATTCTGGAAATGTGGGCCGTATCTCGAAAAGCTATCGGGCTCCTGTGGATAATTCCGTTACGCTCAAAGAAAATTTCTTGCGGACCGTTTACCATTATTTCGGATACCGAAGGATCCCGGATCAGCGGTTCGAGAGGCCCCAGTCCGGTGACCTCATCCACGACGTGGGCGATGGCTGATTCCTTGGAATCGCCCACCAGGTGGGGGAAATATTCCGCGACCAGGGTCCGGGTGGCCCGCTCCATGTCTTCCCGAAAGTTTTCCGTGCCCAGACCGCGCATTACCGACTGATCAATTTCCCGGATCAGGCGCTGGTGTATCTGGTCCTCCAGGGTATGGTTAAATGCCAAGTCCGACCCGTTGTCTGCGTTATTGATTTTGGGAAACCTGCCGGATGGAAGTTGCTGGTACATCGTTTGCTCCTCAGCTATTGATCAATCTTCGGCCAAGCAGTCGCTTGAATAGCGACTGCTTGGGTTGCTGGACCAGGGGTTTGCGAGTGCCGGCGATCATTCTGGAAAGGGACATCAGGTTCCTGGCAGCTGGCGATGAATCGTTGAACAGGACCGCTGGCTGACCCAGTTGCACCGACGCCGGTATCCGGCGGTCGTAGGGAACGTCCCAGAAGATCTGCCGGCCGATAGCCTCAGCGAGATCGCCCAGGTTTATACCCCTGGCCATGGCTCCGCGATTTAGAACGACCTTGTAATTGTCCTGAGGGATTCCCCAGGATTCCATCCGCCCCAGCCCGATGGTCGTATTTAGAATGCTGCAAATTTCGCCAGAAGTGACCACCAGCGTCAACGTCGAGGATTCCACGCATGCCCTCACCAGCCGATCGAAGGAACCGGCAGTATCGACGACCACGAAGTCGTGGGTCTGCGCCAGCAGGTCGATGATATTTTTCAGGTCATCGCTGCTGCAGTTGGTCCAAACCTCCTCATCGTTGGAGGCCGCCAGGACCCGAACCGAGTCCCCATACTCGGTCTGAAAGTCGGAAATGTTGTGGCGGTCCACTTGAGCCAGCTGCGAGATCAGGTCTTTAACCGAGTAGCTGGGCGAAATATCTAGCATGGTAGCCACATCACCGAACTCGGTATCGGCGTCCAGGATCGCCACCGACATGCCGGTATGGCGCCCCAGTCCCAGGGCCAGGTTGACGCTGATCACGCTCTTACCTATGCCTCCCTTTCCGCCGGTCACAGTAATCACCGTGCCCCGCCCCAGTTGGTGGTTCAGTTGGCCGGTGAGGCACATCTGCCTTCTCTCCTCCTGGAGCAGCACCGTATTTACCGCCTCTTCCAGCTGGTGCGGATGGACCGGCAGGGCGATGTAGTCTCGGGCACCCATTCGCATAGCCCGGCGGATGGCCTCCGGGTCATCTATCGAGGAGCAGATGATGGCTGGGGTACTGGGCAGAACGTTGGCCAACGCCTCCACCGTCTCCAGGGCCCGGCCAACCGGTTCCTCTACCGTGACCAGAATAATGTCGGGATGAGTGTCCAGGGCCAGGGATACGGCCCTGGTGCCGTAGCCCATCTCGTAGACCTCGGCCAGATGAGTCTGCTGGACCGACCGGCGGGTGTTTACACGCCGGTCGGGGTCTTCGTCAATTATCAGTAACTTTAGCTCGCTGGGCATGGGTAGTCTCCTTTCAGGGTAGCCTTCTTATTGGTTCAGTGGCCGGGGACAGTGATCGAGTTCCATTGTCCTGGTAAGGACGCAGGGTCACGGTCATTTTGGCTTCTTTAGCTACCGCCAACCAGACCAGTTGTGCCTGTTCCGGTGTGACCGCCAGGGTCAGATAGCTAACGTTCCCATCTTCGGATAGCAGTCCCCGTACCGAAGTATCATAGGGAATATCGGTCTTGACATACTCCCGCTGCACCGCCAGCACCCGAACGTCCTGTAATAAAGTCATCGCGCCCTTGAACCCTTGATTCGACTCCTCCTGACCGCCAGGAGGGGTCAGGCCCAGGGAAACGATGTCCAGGGCCACCAAAACATCCACGTAGTCCCCGGGAGCGATCAGGGCCGCCGGTGTGTTGCTCACGTTTACCGGAATGGTCAACCCTCGTAGGCCATTGGGTATTTGGAAGGAGAGTGCGGCAGCTTCGGCCAGCTCGGGCTGACGGAGGTTGCTCAGTTGCGCCCCTTCGATGACCGAGGCGCGCAGGGTTTGCCCCACCACCTGGTCCTTTGAGGTCGCGGCGTTCTGGATAACCGAGCCATCTGGGACGGTTATCAGCTCTACCATCGATTCGGTGATCTCCTGTCCCCCAGGAATATTTTGAGCGGCTACTACCACCTGCACCATGGGAACTAGCGGCTGGAGGTCCAGGGTTTCCTCGTCGCCAAAAGCGCGCAGGGACAGAGTGATTTTTACCTCACTGGCCACCGCCTGCCACACCAGTTGCCCCTGCTCGGGGGTGAGGGCCAAAGTCACGTAGCTGACGTTTTCTTTCTGGGGAAGCGGGCCCCGCACCGATGAGTCGTAGGGGACTCCATTGGCAACATATTCTCGTTGCACCGCCAGAATTTGAACGTTTTGCAGCAGCGTCACGGTCACCTTGTTGTTCTCATCCCAGCTCTGAGACCCCACTACCGAAGCCAGTTGCGGAGATTGACGCAAGGCCTTAACCGGTCCGTTGACCAGTACGTCGATGAAATCCCCCGGGGCGACCAACGCTGCCGGAGAGTTGTTAACATTCACCTGGACCGTAACCGCCCTCAGGCCCCGGGGTATTTGGAAGGACAGCCCCTGAGATTCGGTCGGCTTCACGATACGGAGGTTGTTAAGCTGCTCGCCCTTAGCCACGGGGTAACGCAGGGCCTGCCCCACCACCTGTGTGGTGGCGGTGGCGGCGTCCTGGATGACCGCGTCTACCGGCAGCCCTTTGAGTTCCACCATCGACTCCTCGACCACCTGACCCACCGCGATATCTCGAGTGGCCACCACTACGTGGAGCATTGACTCGGCCGGTTGGTCTCCGCTGGTTGAGGTGGCACCTCTCAAATAGACCACTGCCAGGGCCGCCGCCGCCGCCGCCAGAATCACCGCCAGGATCATGGCCCGTCGGTCTATTTTTCGAGGTGGCTTCTGGCCGGTGACTAGCCGGCCAAAAGAAGGCCTTGGGTTGGGGGGTAACCTTTGTTCCATCAT
Organism: Dehalococcoidia bacterium; assembly: GCA_035714945.1. Lineage (GTDB taxonomy): Bacteria > Chloroflexota > Dehalococcoidia > Lucifugimonadales > UBA3495 > Casp-Chloro-G3. The sequence goes on from DASTLM010000299.1 coordinate 9,424, forward strand.
ATTGCTCCTCTTAGATCTGGCCTACTCGACCATTGCTATGATCGTCGGCGCGAAGGGGTTGTCCGAATCACTGATTCGTAGCAGCAGACTATCGGGAGGCTGGGCCCCATCCATCAGATAGCCCCACACCATGCCACATTCGAAATCACCGCCACCACTGGCTTGACCGCACGCCTCGGTGTCATTCCCCAGGGCATTACCGTAATTGGG
>DASTLM010000300.1:0-4603 GCA_035714945.1 Dehalococcoidia bacterium
ACCATCGCATAACTGTGAACCGTGAAAACTCGATACCAGGGAAAATTCTCAGGCGGCGAAAACGTATCATGAACACCATGGCCCTGCCCGGCACCCATCCCGTCACCCAGAAGCTAACCAGTAATCTTACAATCATCGTACCAGCGTTCAATGAAGTAGAAATCATCGCTGATACCATTAAAAGCCTCCAATTTCAGACAATGCCCGCAGCGGAAATCATAGTGGTGGACGACTGCTCCACCGACGGCACCGGAGACATCGCCCGGGCCTACGGCGTGACGGTGGTGCGCCCCCCCACTAACACCGGCTCCAAGGCGGGGGCCCAGAACTACGCCCTGGAACTGGTGACGACCAATCTCACCATGGCCATCGACGCCGACACCATCCTGGCCCCGGATGCCATCGAGATCTTGCTTAGAGCTCTGGACGACCCTGAGGTTGTAGCAGCCTGCGGCTCGGTCCTGCCCCGGCACGTGCACACCCTGTGGGAGCGGGGACGCTATATCGAGTACTTGCTAGCCTTCACCTTCTACAAGCCAATTCAAGAATATTACGAAAAGCCGCTGATATCATCGGGGTGCTTCTCGGTGTACCGCACCGAGGTCCTTCGCAATAATCAGGGTTGGAACCGGCGTACTATGGCCGAAGACATGGACCTGACCTGGACCTTTTATCAGGCGGGGCACAAGGTTCGGTTCGTGCCGGAGGCGGTGTGTTATCCCATCGAGCCCCACTCTTTCCCTTTCATGCGTAGGCAACTCAAACGCTGGTCCCACGGGTTCATCCAGAACGTGCAACTGCACTGGCGTGGCATTCTCAACGTTCCTTGTTTACGATCGTTGGTGGGTGTGGCCATGTGGGACGCAGTGGTCGCGTCGCTGGCCTACCTGTTCCTGATACCCCTGCTAGCCATCCTGACCGGGAATCCCTGGTTCCTGTTGGGTTATCTGATTGACATCCCGGCGGTCATCATACCGGTGGTTTACGCGGCCATTGCCCGGCGAGAGCTGGGCCAGGCCCTAACTAGCCTCCCTTCCTTTTTTATCCTGCGGCTGGTCAACAGCATCTTCATTCTTGAAGCCCTTTGGACCGAGATGGTGCTGCATCGGCAGTTGAAAGTTTACGAAAAGGGGCATTAGCCAAAATGAACGTGGGTTTACCTGGTACGGGCATTGGCGGGTTGTTCTACATCATCATGGCGCTGATGATGCCCTTCCATGAGGCGGTCCTGACCATTCGAGGACAGAGTAACTGGACTCGCTGGCGAAAAGTGGGCGTGATGCAGGGCATCGCATTTGGAATCATTGGGAGTCTATGGGGCACAGTCTGGCTGTTAACCAACCTGATTCCTACAGACCTGGTGGAGAGTCTTACCGGGTCTACGTCGTTTAGCGCCAGTTCCCTGACCAGGTTGGGGGTGCCTCCAGCCATGCTGGGCCTGCTGGCGCTGCCCACACTGCTGGTAGTATTGCTGGCTATTGAGGGAATGCGGCTGCAGAACAACCACCGGCGTCCAACCTGATCTGAACCCCTTACTGTCCCAAAGGTGCTAACGATTTACTGACATAAGTGCCCTCCTATAAATGCCCTCCTGTGGTGACACCTGGCTTCAGAGCAGTTATTATCAGTCCCACCTTGGCATTTATCTATTGCACAGTGTAGTGCTTTATATTACAATCCACTACATGATAATACTAATGGATGCCGATGCTCTAATCAAGCTGAACCATGCCGGCATATTAGTCAGAGTGGCCGATCAATTAGAGTGCGTAATACCCGAAGCGGTTTACACGGAAGCAGTCACAAAAGGAATAGCAGCAGGCCATGCAGATGCCCGGAATATCAAGGATATCATTGACCTTTACGTTGAAATCCGGCAACCTGGTACTGAGACAGCCCGCATGTCAACGATAATGCCGCCTTTAGGGGCCGGAGAGACTGCGGTATTCGACTTGTCTCTGGCGGTCACCGACGCATTAATAGTTAGCGACGACATACAATTTCTCAACTTCCTGAAAATAAGTGGCAGACCCGCCATTACTCCTACGGTTCTTATCGTAACAATGGTGCGACAAGGATTTATCAGCCCAGCCCACGCCGCCCAGTCCCTGGCCAAAATGAGGCCCCTCATCAGTCAAATAGCCTACCAGAGAGCCATGAACGAACTGGAGAATTAACATCATGACCACAATGAATTCTGTAATCAATCTAAGAATACCGGAGGGGTTGCTGGAACTGGCTGAACTATGTGCAAGAGGGCAGCGAACAGATCGGTCTACCGTCCTGCGCCAGTGGCTTTATCTGGGCGCTGAGGACTATATATTGAAGCGGTTGAGCGAAGGAACTCTGTCCATCGGTAAAGCTACCGAACTGCTGGACACCACTCATTATGATCTGCACAACCTGGCCCGGGCCAGAGGTTTCGAAATTGGTGCTGATGAGCAAGCCCAAGAATACGCTATGGAGGTCGCGGAATCAGTTAAGTTAACACCAAGAGAGAGGACCAGAACACAATAGGCTGGATCTTTCAACCCGCCCAGTCCTGCCCAGCCAAGAAACCATCAGTAAATTGCTAGACCGCTTCACTGTGAGATAATGGCCGCCAGGTTGGCCGGGCCGGGGATTCGGCAGTCCCATGTCCGGTCGGGAGCGGCATTGCTTCCGGGTGCGTCCGGCCAACCGCGTTCTTGAAATCGATTCCTAGCCCTTCAGCGGCACCGCCAGGGATACCCGGAACTCATTGCCAATGCTGCGGGCGATGTGGCCGTGGCCGGTAACGTCTTCCGCGATCAGCACGTCGCCGGGGTTCAGCCGCTTGACCGTGCCGTCAGCGACCTCGAACTCGGCGATACCCGACAGGTTGACCACGTACTGCAATCGGGGCGCGTTATGGTAGTCGGAGTCCGGCCCGGCGGGGCGGCGGTTGAGAATGATGTCGCCGTCGCCCACGTTGTTGACGATCCTGGCGAACTGTTCCGGGGTCAGGTTCTCAAAGTGGGACTCGCCGTCGCTTCCAGCGTAGACTCGCACTATCTGTACCATGGAATTCCTCCTTCGATCCGGCTCAGCCTGGTGACCGGGTTGGCACATATCTTAATCGCTGCTGTTTTATTCGGCAACCGCCAACCCGGCAAGGTTTCGGGCCAATGCAAAACGGCACGCGGGATGAATCAGGTCTCTGGAGAATCAGCAGTCCCGGTGAATCAACACCGGCGCATAGAGCCAGCCTTCCAGCGATACCACCGGCGTTACCACCGGGTCGAAGGCATTGGATTGCCCGGTTTCCGGACCGCGAAAAATGCTCGGGTCGCTGGCCCACAGTGTCGCCACCACCGCCGCCACGATGGAGTCCAGGCAGTCGTGGTTTTGCCGTGCCCGCTCCCGGAATCGGGGAAGACCCACAATGTCCACCGACGAACAATCTCCCAGCTTCTCCAGTATCTCCTGCCGTAGTTGCCCGGCCCGCTTTCCGTTCTTGTACCCTTTGTAGGGCAGTCCAAAGGCCTTCAAAGCTGATCCAGGCATCGCTTCCAGTAAAACAGTCTCATTTCTGTTGGCGCAGGCTAAAGGCGGGACCGCCCAGCCGGCGGTCCAGAGGCGGTCCAGCATCTGCATGCCTCGAAAGGTCATGGGCACCAGGTTAGGGTTGGCCATATGCAGGCAGGAGTAGCATTCGGGAAAGTGGGTATCAGCCAGCCGCCGGGGTTCGCCCTGACGGGCGACAAACCGGTCCCGCAAGGCGATGAACTGGTCCAGCCCCATATGATTGGCGGCGGCCCACAAGTCCGGCATGGTCCGGGCCGGGGGCATCCAGAACTCGGCGAAGGACCGGGGCACCGAGAAGGGAAAATCCAGCGCGGCGACGGTGGGACCGGTGGCGCCGGCCAGCAGGTCGGTCAGGGCATCCCGGGTTATTGGCTGACATTCGGCCAGCGTAAGGGTTGGCCCGTCGGCCATACCCTGGGCCATCCAGGTGTTTTGATCCGACCTGGCGCCGCTGAAGTCAACTCCGATGATGTTCATTCTGGCCGTCGCACCGCCCGGCGTATCTGAAAATTCTTGCAAGTAGTGACTGCCGGTAGTATAGTGCAGCCGGTATCGACCCCTCAACCGTTAGCCTACCTCCCCGACAGGTCATTTTTAATTTCGAGAGGAGCATTATGAATCTCACCGAACGGCGTGAGCGGTTCCGGAAAATTCTGGCAGGCAACCGCTGTGTGCATCCCGGGTCGGTGTTCGACCCGCTCTCGGCGCGGGCCGCCGAAGATGTGGGCTTTGAGGTTGCCATGTTCGCCGGGTCGATTGCCTCCGGCACCGTGCTGGGCGCACCCGACCTGATTGTTTTGACCCTGACCGAGTTTGCCCAACAGATTCACCGCATCTGCCGGGCCAGCAGCATCAGCCTGATGGTGGATGCCGACCACGGCTACGGCAACGCGCTGAACGTAAAGCGCACCGTCGAAGAACTGGAGACCGCTGGCGTCTCCTGTTTGACCATTGAGGACACCCTGCTGCCGATAAGTTTTGGTGCTGGCGGAGAAGGCAAGTTGATCTCGGTGGCAGAGGGTATCGGCAAAATGAAGGCCGCTCTCTCGGGACGGCA
>DASTLM010000301.1:0-2566 GCA_035714945.1 Dehalococcoidia bacterium
ACAAGCGGCGCTGGGCGCTGCCAGTGACCTGCGGGAGAAGCTCACGGTGCTGGCCGCAGAATACCTGAGTGCTTCGGCGGATGCCCTGAGTCTTCAGGCAGGCAGGTTCATTTCGCCAGGGGACTCCGGGCGTTCGGTGTCGGTCAGCGAAGTCGCCTCCCGTTCGGTAGAGGCGACTGGGCAGACGGTTACCGGTCAAAAGGACTACACTTCGCCGCCCACCCAGGAGACTTCCTACTGCACCCAGGCGGCCGAGGTCGTGGTAGACCCGGAAACCGGACAGGTCAAGGTCAACAAAATTGTGACGGTGCACGACGTGGGCACGGTGCTGAATCCGCTGGCCCATCAGGGGCAGATCGACGGCGGGGTGATCCAGGGACTGGGTTATGCCCTGATGGAGGAGATGCTCACTGAGGAGGGAAGGGTATCCACCCTGAGCATGGGCGACTACAAACTGCCCACCATGCAGGATATCCCGGAACTGGTGACGGTACTGCTGGAACCCTCCACCGGCCCAGCGCCCTTCCAGAGCAAGGGCATTGGCGAAAGCAGCAACACTCCGGTGGCCGGGGCCATCGCCAACGCGGTCTATGACGCAGTGGGAGTGCGTATCATGGATTTGCCCATCACCGCGGAGAAGGTACTGAAGGCGCTTCGGGAGAAGTATGGCGCTTGACCTGGATTCAGGCTTGCCGGCGTAAATTCCGGGCCCGTACTTCTGGCGGAGGACGATTCTCCTTTCTGCTTGCGGGAGAGGGTTGAGGAGGGGTATCAAATCCCCAGCAGTTGCTCCAGATTCTTCCACAAAATCTGCTCTTTTTCAGCCTGGTTCAGACTTTCCAGGCTGTTGATCCAGGCCACTGGCGATGGGTCCCAGGCAACGTAGGGCCAGTCGCTGCCGAGTACCACTCGATCGATTCCCACCGCGTCGATCAGAAACCGTAGCGCGCGTTCGCTCATGGTAATGCAATCATAGTAAATTTTGCTCTGGTAGTAGCGGGGCGGGCGTTGGATATTTACCCGCGCCTCGGCGCGGACCTGCCAGCCCCGGTCCATGCGGCCCATGCCAAAGCAGGCGGGACCGCCGCCGTGAGCCACGCACACCTTCAGGTCAGGGCATTGGTCCAGGATGCCCCCGAAGATCAACGCGGCCACCACCAGGGCGTCCTCCAGGGGGACCCCAAAACTGTTGCCCAGGGCAAATTTGGGAAAGCTCTCCATGACTAGATTGTTGTTGGGCTGGGGATGATAAAAAAGCACTGCGCCCATCTCTTCCGCCGCCTTGAACAGGGGCAGAAATTCCGGTTCGTCCCAATTCTTGCCGTTGACCACAGTGTCCAACTCAGCGCCTTTGAACCCCAGGCTGGTCAGCGTGCGCTCCAATTCTTTGATCGACGCAGGAATATCTTGGGCCGGTAGGGTCGCCATACCCACGAAGCGTTGCGGAAACCGCCGGGTCATGGAGGCGATCTCATCGTTGACCTCGTGGGCCAGTCTCAGGCCCTGGTCGGAAGGCAGATGGTAGCCGAACAGGGGGGTGGCTACCGACACCAGTTGAACATCGACGCCCTGGGCATCCATGTCCTGGATGCGCTCCTCCACCGTGGAGCGCAGCATCGGGCTGGAAACCCCGTCCCGTTTGCCGTTGCTCACGGTGAAGCCAAGGCCCGGGTGGGGCTCATGGGTCATCCCGTACCAATTGCCGCCGCCAGCAACGGCATTCCAGAAGCACCGGGGCATCAGGTGGGCGTGGATGTCGATGGTGCGCATCGGCTTCTACCCAGGTTAGACCGGCAGAACCGGTTCGGCGGTTCCTGCGGGTAACTGGACATCGAAGGCATTCAGGATGAAGGCGGTCTGGGCGTAGTGGCCCATCAGCGTGGTCAATTCCACCAGGTGTTGCGCGCCGAACTGGGCCAGCGCCGTTTTGAAGGTGCCGTCGCTTATTTTGTGGGTGCGGTAAAATTCCTGGCCATAGGTGACCAGCGCGGATTCCTGCGGGCTCATGGTTGGCAGGGGCTTCCGCTCCCGAAGGGCGTCGATCAAGGCATTGCTGACTCCGGCCCGGCGCGCTGCCGGAGCGTGGGCGTTCCAGACATAGGGGCAGTCCATCGCCCGGGCGGCGGTAATAATCGCCAGTTCCAGGAAATTCTGGGGGATAGTCGTTTCATAGCGCAGGTAACCCGTGAGGTGACCGCGGCGCTTGGCCATTTCCGGACTGTTGACGGTGATCGATGTCGGGCCACTCACCCGACCCCCATTGGCTGCCAGGACCTGGTCGAAGGCCTCTCTAAATTCTGCAGGCAACTGGTCGCGGGTGACCGCTGGTAGACGTGCCATTGGTTTCCTCCTTCAAATGGTACTTCCGGCAAATGGTACTTCCGGCAAATGGTACTTCCGGCGGCGGCTAACTTTCGGCCGCCACCGGGTTGCGCAGGGTACCTATTCCGGGTATTTCGATCTCGACAACGTCACCAGGGTGCAACTGCTCAACTGCGCCCGGGGCGCCCGTCAGAATGATGTCGCCGGGGTTCAGCGTGATGTACTTACTGATGCCGCTGACGAT
>DASTLM010000302.1:0-2343 GCA_035714945.1 Dehalococcoidia bacterium
TGGTGCCGCCTCTCCGGATCTGACGCCAGGCCAGCGCTGGAGTCTTGTGGTTCTTGCTGTGACCCCGCAGTTTGCTGGCCCGATGCCGGTAATAGTCGGCCATCAGGTCCATATTGTGGTCCAGGGCATCCATATCCAGGATCAGGCAGGGTGTCTCCAGGTCTGCCAGCGGAGTGCCGGCCTGGGGCCAATAATGCTGCGCCATATTCAAGAACTCCCTTCGCCTCGTTCCTCGCCCCCATGGGGAGAGGAAGTTGTCCGCCATAACTAAATCAATAGAGTCCTAGTCGAACCGCCCCCGGGCGGCAATGGGCCAGAATCCCGCCAACCGATTGTTCTGCACCGCCCGAAAGTAGTCGTACTGGTTGACGGCCAGCGCCAGATCAAAGGGGACCAGCCAGACTTTTTCGTTGGGAGTCAGCCCATCAGCGGCCTGATTTTCCAGGTCCAGAATCCCATGCTCGGCGCTGAATCGGGTTGCCGTGGCCCCGCCGGCTCCCTCCAGCACCGGCACCCCCAGGTCGGGCCCAACGGCCTTGTGTCCCGCGTCCACCACGGCCCGGGAAGGAATCGGGTGGCTGAGGACTGAGGTCAAGATTTTGGCCGCGGGCCGAAACTCGGGACGGTACCGGCAGTAGTTATAGTCCATCAAGGCGTAGGAACCGGCCTGCACTTCGGTAACTCCCGGCATTGCCCCGGCAATGTCGTAGTTGTGGGTGCCGCCGACGCTGACGGTGGCTACCGAAAGTCCCGCTGCCTCGATCAACTCCCTGGTTTCCAGCACCGGCTGCAGCCGCCGCCGGGTCTCGGCCTCCAGTTCTCCCTGGGTCTGGCAGCGCAGGGTACCCTCGTAGGCCATGAGACCCTGGAAGAACAGATTGGGTGAACCGGCAACGGACCGGGCCAGGCCCACCGCGTCCGATCCGGGCGCCACTCCGCAACGTCCCAGGCCGGCCTCGACCTCCACCAGAACCCGCAGGGTAACATCGGTATCCCGGGCGATCGCTGACAGCAATGAAACATTAGCCGGGTGGTCAACCGCAACGCTGATCCGGCTGGTTCGTGCCAGCGCGCACAGCCGGCGAATTTTAGGAGGGGTAACCACCTGGTTAGCCACCAGAATGTCGGTGAATCCGGCATCGCTGAACACCTGAGCCTCGCCAACGCTGGCGACGGCGATGCCGCCGCAGGTGCCCCCCGCCGCCATCTGCCGGCGGGCGATGTTGGGACACTGGTGGCAAGAAACATGGGGCCGGACTCTGGCCGGCGACTGGCGAAAGAAGCCGTGCAGAGTCTCGATATTCTGCTGCATCGCTGCCAGGTCAAGCACCAGCGCCGGGGTGTCCAGTTCCAGCGCCAGCGTCCCGATGGACTGGTATATTGGGCGTTCCATAATGCTCTCTAATGCTCTTTCGATCAGCCCTCTGAACCCAAAGTTCCGGATGCGGTCTGACAGATATGGTGTTCCAGAAGAATACCATAAATCAAAAAGCGCAACACCCACCAGCAGGGCCAGAAAAGTAATTTCAGATTGAATTGCCCAGCGGCGGAAGTGACCGGTCGACCCTTGCAATTCCCCCAGCCCAATGCCACAATAACCACCAACCCGGACGCGACGTATCTCGTAAGTCTCACGATATCTGGTAAACGATGGCAGGATTACTGGAAGGGGTGAAGGTCGTTGACCTCACCCATTATCTTTCCGGCCCTTATTGCACCAAGCTACTGGCCACCCTGGGTGCCGATGTGGTCAAAATCGAGCGGCCCGGCCGCGGCGACCGGATGCGGCAGTTCGGTCCCTTCGCCCACCAACCCCACCTTGACCCTCCCGTAGCCCGGGGGGATAGCAACGGGGTGGAAACCGGGGCCTGGTTTCTGTATCTGAACACCTCGAAGCAGAGCGTTACCCTGGACTTGAAGTCCGAGCAGGGTAAAGAAATACTGCTGAACCTGGTAAAGACGGCCGACATTCTGGTCGAAAATTTCGCTCCCGGCGTGATGGACCGGTTGGGGCTAGGTTACCCCCGGCTGAAGCAGGAAAACCCGGCCCTGGTGATGACCTCAATCTCCAACTACGGACAGACCGGCCCCTACCGCCATTGGAAGGCCGAGGAAATCAACCTCTACGCCGCCGGAGGCCTGATGAACATCACCGGCGAGCCGGAACAGGAACCTTTGAAAGAGGGCGCGCCGCTGGCCCAACTGGGCGCGGGGCAGAACGCCTTCGTCGCCACGATGACCGCCCTGATGTACGCCGAAGACACCGGCGTGGGCCAGCAGATCGACCTGTCCATCGCCGAATACGCCACCAACGTCCTGGAAAACGCCCTGATGCAGTACAGC
>DASTLM010000303.1:0-3078 GCA_035714945.1 Dehalococcoidia bacterium
TGGGCGTTGCCTCGGCAATCAATGCCGCACGAGAAGGCCAGGTCAAGTCCATGTTGATCATTGGGGACAGCGACAACTTCACCAATGGGAAGTTGGGCGACGGCCTGGCGGCCCTCCAGAACCTGGACTTTCTGGTGGTGCATGACACCTTTTGGGGGCCGCTGTCCCAGGTAGCCGATGTCGTACTGCCCAGGTCTACCTTCGCCGAGAAGGACGGTACCTATACCAGCCTGGAGCGGCGAATCCAGAGGGTGAAACCAAGCGTCCGGTCGAAGAAGGGCGGCGCCCGGTCCGAACAATGGGTCCTGGGCGAGCTCGCTCGCCGGATGGGGTCTGGCGGGTTCGATTATCCTGCCGCGGGGGCGATTATGGATGAGATTGCGTCGGTTAGCCCGATATACTCCGGCGTGTCGTACCCTTTGTTAGAGTCCCGGGTTTCTACGGTGTTCCGGAGCGGGTTGGATTGTCCCAAACCGACTCAGGTGCTTTACTCTGGAAAGGAGCGCCGGGGGATCCAATGGCCCTGTACTGTCGATACTCCATCGGCTACCCCAATCTTGTATCAAAATGGTTTTCCCAACGGCAAAGCTGACCCGATTACGCCGGTGTTCCAAGCTCCGGAGCCTCAACTGGATCCGGAGTACTCCGGGGAGTACTCCGGATGGTATGTCCCGGGGCGAGTGTTGCTGCAGTCAGAGCGAGAAAATCGGGTGGTGCCGGGCCGGTTGAACCGGCTGGTCCGGGATGAATTGGTGTATTTGCATCCGAGTTACGCGGGTAACGAATCGATCGAGGATGGTGACCCGGTGGCAGTCGAGACCCCCCGGGGGACCTGGTCTGGTCTGGCTCGTTTGGACGAATCGATTCCACCCGGTATGATCAGCGTGACCACTCTCTTCGGCCAGTTGGCGGTGGACCTCCAGTCCAGTGACGAAAAGAACCCCATGTCTAAAGCCCCCGGCCTGGAGATTCTACCCGCCAGAATTTCCAAAGTCCCGGTGGACCACGGTGCGTAGCCAGGCGTCGAGGCCTTTGTCTGGCGTGGGGGACCCCAATTTGGGTGTGCACTCCCTGTTTAATAAATCTGCCGCCTGTCAGCATAGTTATGAATGGCGGCGGTTTCTGATGGCTGCCGGGGTCCGAGTCAGCGAAAGCCGCCGCCAGTTGGACCTCGGTGCCGTAAAATCTAATCAATGGGGACGAATATGACCAATGTCAGGGTTGAATCAAAAGTCGAGGCACGGGAAGAAAAGCTCGCCAGATTACCCCGGGCCAAATTGGTGGAACGCCGGGACGTCACCGATGACCTGATGGTCATCAAACTGGTGCCCGTGGGAGGAGTTTTCGATTTCAAGCCGGGCCAGTATTGCACTCTCGGCCAGGAAGGCGTGGAACGCGCTTATTCCATCGTGTCGGCACCATATGAGGACTTCTTGGAAATCTTTGTCGAGTTGGTGCCCGAGGGAGAACTGACGCCCAGGATGTGGCGGCTCAAAGTTGGAGATACCATGTCCATCCGTCCCCGCGCCAAGGGGGTCTTCACCTTCAAGGAAAATTTTCACCATCACCTGATGCTATCGACGGTAACTGGAGTCGCCCCAACCATTAGCATGATCCGGCAATACCTGCACCAGAACCGGCAAGGGCACACCTTCTACGTCCTGCTGGGTGCGAGCTATCAGGACGAACTGACCTACGACCGGGAATTATCTGAATTGGCGGTCAAGTACCCGAACGCGGTCAAGTTTGTGCCTGCGGTCAGCCGCCCTGACCAGGAGCGCAACGCGAAATGGACCGGCGCCAGAGGCCGGATTAATGAGATATTTGAGCAATACCTGGTTGTGTTCAACCTCCCGAAAGCCGATACCTTGATCTACGCCTGCGGTCACCCAGGCATGATCGCCAGTGCCAAAGAAAAGGCGGCCCTGGCGGGATGGAACTTCGTCGAGGAACGCTTCTGGAAAGATTAGCAGTTTACTGTTTTAATACCGTTGCCAGATGCCTGGGGGCGCGACATACTGTGCCTATTTTTATACCCGGATAATAGTCGCGGCAGGTCGTTCTGACGGGCGTTTATCACCGCCAGATATGTGGAGTAGAATGGGAGGGATTCTACCACCAGGGGTAAGGTCATTGTGACGCCGGTACGCCGCCAGTATCTCAAAATCAAACACTCCTATCCCGATGCCATCGTCCTGTTCCGTCTGGGCGATTTCTATGAGACCTTCGACGATGACGCTCACCTGGCCGCGCGGGAATTGGAAATTGCCCTCACCTCCCGGAGCATGGGCAAAGACCTCAAGGTGCCGATGGCAGGGGTCCCGGCGCATGCTCTGGAGTCTTATTTAGCCCGACTCATCAAGAAGGGCCACAAAGTCGCCATTTGCGAGCAGCTCAGCGACCCGGCGGCCTCCCGAGGGCTGGTGGAGCGGGATGTGGTGCGAGTAGTGACTCCCGGGACGGTGGTAGAGCCGGGGCTGCTGGAGCAAAAGTCCAACAATTACCTGGCGGCGGTAATTGAGCAAGGTGACCTGGCTGGCCTGGCCTACGTTGACATTACCACCGGCGAATTTGCCACGACCCAACTGCCTATTGATCGGCTGGTCCTGGAACTGGAGCGCATTTCGCCAGTGGAAGTCCTGGTGCCTGATGTCCCGGTGATTGACAATAAAGGGCCAGCATTGGTCTCGGTCGATCAAACGGCTGTTGGTGGCCGCCCTTCCACCCCGCTGAACCCATCCTCCTTTGATCTCCAGGGGTGCCAGGAAGCCCTTCTGGAGCATTACCAGATCCGGTCTTTAGAGTCCTTTGGGTGTGAGGACCTGCCTTTGGCGGTGCGGGCAGCCGGGGCCATAATTGATTATCTGGGCCGCGCCTACAAATCCGCCCGGATCCAACTGAGGCCGTTAAGCGCTTATTCCACCGCCGCCTACATGACTCTGGATGCCCCGACCCGGCGCAACCTCGAGTTGTTCCAGGCGGGACGCGGGGGAAAGAGCCAGCTATCTTTACTGTCCACTGTGGACCAAACCAGAACACCCATGGGCGGTAGATTGCTGCGCCGCTGGTTGGGTCAGC
>DASTLM010000304.1:0-2410 GCA_035714945.1 Dehalococcoidia bacterium
CCCTGCCAAAGGGGCTTCGCCCCTCTGGACTCCCCTTTTTCAGCACCCTGCTAAATCCCGCTAACGCTCCCCGCTGCGGGAATACGGGCTGCCACCAGGGTGCCCTGACCCTGGCCGGTTATTACGTTCAATGTTCCACCCAGCAGTTTGGCTCGCTGCCGCATCCCCTTCAAGCCAAAGCCGCCGCCTTCCTGACTGCTACCCACTTGATCCGAGTCAAAACCATTACCGTTGTCTCCGATACCGAGGGCGACAACATCGCCGGTGTAAGTCAAGTTCACGGTAACCCGAGTCGCCTGGGCGTGGCGTTTGATATTGTTCAGGGATTCCTGGCAGATGCGCAGCAGGGCGGTTTGCACGTTTTCCGGCAACTCACGCAGGTCGCCCCGCCGGTCAAAGGACGCCAGAATTTGAGTCTGGGCCTGGAACTTACGGACTTCTTCCCGCAGGGCATCCTCCAGAGGCATCTGCTCCAGAGCGGGGGGCAGCAATCCCCAGACGGTGCGTCGGGCTTCTTGCAAGCTCTCCCGGGCCAGGGCCCTGGCCCGGGAGAGGTGATCCGCGACCTGACTGGGGTCTTCATCCACCACCTGCTCGGCGGCTTCCAGCTGAAGGATAATACCGGTGAATCCCTGAGCCAAAGTGTCGTGAATCTCCCGGGCCATGCGGTTGCGTTCTCCCAACACCGCCAGCTCGCTAGCCTGTTGGATTTGAGTCTCCTCCGCTTCCTTGCGCTGGGTAATGTCCTGGCAGGTACCGGTCATGCGGACAGTCTTGCCCGTCTCGTCCCGGAAGGCCCTCCCGGTGCCCAGGACCCAGTGCAAGGTGCCATCGGGCCAGATAATGCGGTACTCCACCCCCACATCGCTGCCAGACCTGGCGGCCGCAGAAATCGCGGCTTGCACGTAGTCCCGGTCGTCAGGGTGAATATCTTTGAGGTAGGATTCAAAGGACTGGTCAAAGGCGCCAGCTTCAAGCCCATGGATCGGTTCAACCCCGTCCCAGATCAACTGGTTACCGATGACATCCCAGTCCCAGGTGCCGATTCGTCCGGCCTGTTGGGCCCGGCGCAGCCGGTCTTCACTCTGGCGGAGGGCTGCTTCGGCGCGTTTCTGGGCGGTAACGTCTCTGATAGTGCCTTGAGTCTCGTAGGGGTTTCCCGCTTCGTCTCGAAGGTCCGTAGCGGTCAGCAAGCAGTCCAGGTGAGTGCCATCTTTTTTCATTAGATGGAGGGCAAAGTCCTTGACTGACCCCTTTCGCTGCATCTCCTCACGGAACCTGCCCCGGTCTTCGGAATTGGCGTAGACCTCGGTTGCCGCCAGCCCGATGGCCTCGGCCCTGGTGTAACCGAACAGGTCCAGGGCTGCCTGATTGGTGTCAACGACCCTGCCGTTTCTGGTGATAAATATGGCGTCCTTGGACTGCTCGAAAAGGGCGCGATAGCGGGCCTCACTTTCGCGGATTGCCTCCTCAGCCCGTTTCCTTTCGGTAACATCTCGCGCGATCCCCAGCACTCCGACAACTTCACCGTCCTGTATCCTTGGCGAAGCTAAAAACTCCCCGGTGACATACTGCCCAGACCTGGCCAGGATCCGGTGCACGTATATTGGGAATTCCTCACCCTGCAAAGAGCGCTGGAAATTTTCCATTACCAGAGGCAGGTCATCAGGGTGCACCAGAGAGGCGAAGGATTTGCCGATCCATTCCTGGCGGGACCAGCCGGTGATCGTCTCGAAGACCGGGTTGAGAGAAACAATCGTACTGTCCGGAGCAACGGTATAGATTACGTCGCGGGCACGCTCAATCAGGTCCCGATATAGCCGCTCGGATTCGAGCAACGCCTCCTCTGCCTGTCTGGATTGAGTGCACAGTTCGGCGTTCTGTACCGCCGGGGCAATTTGATTGGCCGCCCGTTCCAGGACCGCCTGCTGTCCTGCACCGTAAGCGGCGACTTGCCGGCTGCCCAGGCCAAAAACGCCAATGATCCGACCCTTGGACGTTAGAGGCACCATGATTACCGAGCGTATTCCAGAGCCGAGGGAGCCTTCCGACCCCTTGAAATTGGTCGATCCGGCAATGTCCGGCTCAACCAAGGTCCGGCCCGATTTAACCACCGCTCCGGTCATGGAGCCGGCCATCGGGACCACATCCTTCAGACTTTGCTCCGCCCGGACCCGGCCAGTAGCATATTTGGTCACGAAAGTTTCGGTCTGGTAGTCGATCACATTGATCGCCAACCAGTCAAAGTTGACCAGATTCTTGACTTCCTGGGCGAACTGCTGGTACACATCGTCAATATCCAGGGTGGCAGACGTGATCCGGCCGATGCGCGTCAACATCGCGTTTTCCTGGGCCAGTTGATGCTCGGCTTCCTGGCCTGTCCCAAGCTTTTCCGGCGGGGATTCCACTT
>DASTLM010000305.1:0-6611 GCA_035714945.1 Dehalococcoidia bacterium
AGACTCCACCAGCTTGTTCCGGCAGATGGAGCTGTTTGCCTGGCAGGTGATGCCCTATTTTAGAAGTTGATCCCTGGCGAGGGGAATTGACCGCCTCACGGTTAGCCGGTCGGATCATGCCGCCGTACTGCAATCGCAATCTGGGTCAGGTGCGGGCGAATTTGATACCGCCGGTTTTATCGCACTTCAGGGGGTCTGGCTGGTTAACTGGAAATGGCCTGCCAATTGACATCGCTCCCGCATCGGGATAGGCTTCGGAAGGTATAACGCAGGAGCTGATGAATGGACCATAATTTTAAGGACTTGACCGTACTCCGCCAGGGAGCATCCAATGGCGACCGCATGGTTATCCGCATTGTGCCCCATCGGGGAGTCCCGATCCACGCCGTTTCGGTGCCCCGAGCCGCCTTCTCCTATACCGGCCCCACCTGGGCCTACCTGTTCGAGAATGAAGGTCTCACCCTGATCGACGCCGGGGAGTTCGGCTCGTTTCACGAACTGGATGATGGGCTTAAATGTGCCGGATTCCGGGCCAGGGACATTCAGCGGGTAATCGTAACCCACGGCCACGAAGACCACGACGGTGCGGTGGCCGAATTGGTGGCGGAGACCGGGGCAGAGGTCTGGGCCCACGACATCTACGCTTATCTGCAAGCCTACGATCCCCGCACCATCCAGAGGAGGTCCACTTCACCCATTCAGGAAGAGTTCCATCGGGTGGCCGACGCCAACGAAGCTTTCCCGCCAACCTCGGACACGCGAGAGCAGTATTTGGAACGCAGGAAGGGTCTGCACATTGACCACCGGATACAGCCCGGAGAGCAACTGGGCAATCTGAGCCTGATTCATGCTCCCGGGCATTCTCCCGACGAGCTTTGCATGAAGTTGGACTGTGTGGTGTTCACCGGGGATCATGTGCTGCCGGAAATTTCACCGCATCCCACCATGAAGACCATATTCGCCCCGCAAATTAAAGCGCAACTGCCTGCCGCGTACCATACTGAAATCAATTGGTACGGCCTGGCCACCTATCTCAAATCGCTGAAGCTCGTTTCCGACATGGGAGAAGAAACCCAGGTGTTGCCCGCCCACCGGTACTTCAATCGGAATAAGTTCAACTGCATCAACGCGTTGCGGGCAAAGGATATCATCGAGCATCACGGCCAACGCCTGGGTCAAATGCTGGACAATGTGGGTCCGAAGGCGGTCGGGTTGGAGCAGCTAACCCGGTGCATATTCGAGCATCGAAAGTTAATGGGCATTAACTTGCGGGCGGCGCTGGCCGAGGTGGTGGCCCACGTTGAACTGCTGGAAGATACCGGCGACCTGGAAATTACTGACCGTCGGGAATTATTGCGGACCGGCAGCGAGAATTACCGCGAATTGATTCAGCAGTTGACGGTTTGATGAAGGATCCCCGGGGGATCGTCCGAGCTGAAATAATCGCAACACACAAATCCAATTTGTTGCTAGTCTTTACTGCTCATCCGGAATGTTCTCCAGGATGTCTCGCAAAGTCTGGTCAAGCCCGGGAGTCAAGTCCACCTGCTCTTCGTAACGGGCGTAACTGTAGTCGGCTCTAACCCGGTCAATGTACCGCCTGGCTTCGGCATTGTTTCCGCCAATTAGCGCCAAGGTTTCCTGCAACCGCCGGGATTCGGCAAATCCCAGAGATTCCAGTTCGGACAGGTTGATGTCCAGTTGGAACATGGCCCGCAGCCGGCGCATGATGTCGTAAAAAGACCGATGGTCGGTGGCTATCCCTACCTGCCGGTTGTCGGAGGTGTTGAAAGGATACATCGGCGCCATCGCTCCCAAACGGAATATCTTGATGTCCGGGTATTGATAATGGGCCAGCGTGACCAATGCCATGCCAATGGTTGGCCCCTGGCGGCCCGAACTGCCATAGTTGGAGAACTGCACTCCGTACTTTTCCAGGGTTTCCTTCATTTCGGCCTTGCTGTAAACACAGCCAATCCTTCGCTCCATTTCTGGTGGAGCCGGGCCGTTGTAGCCCTCCACGGCGACAGTTTGCTCAATGCGCAATTCGGTGATTGCCTGGAAGAAGGCTTCGCCGTATAAATCAATGCGATACCAGGGCTCGTCGCCTCGAAACAAAATCAGACCGTTCCCGGCATCGTAGAAGCTATTGTTCTGGGCCATGGGGCTGCTGGGCAGGCCATCCTGAAAGCTCGCCCTGGGCCGGAAGGCGTCGTGGGTTCCGGAAATCTGGAAGGGGTAGCACATTCTGGAGACGGTCGGCGACATCTCACCAATTTTTTTGGCTTCCAGGGTGTTGATTAAATATCGGGAAAGCCCACTGGATATGTCACCACCGTCCGACCACTGGCGCCGCCAACCCGCGATCAGGTATTTGGCGGAAGGAGTTTCATTAAGGATTAACAACACATCGGCCATCGGGTGGATCTCCTGGCGGTTACCGAATATTTGATTGTCCTTTTGACAGTTTGGTGCAAGACAATAACCATATTATACAACCCGTTAAATCAAAGGGCATGCCTCCCCTGAAGGGGGCATTTCGAAACGAAAGACTATCTGGGGAACGCCTCCCTCACCCCGCCGTCCACCGGTATCATCGCCCCGGTGGTGCGGGAGGAGCGCTCTGAGGCTAAAAACAGCACTGTTTCGGCCACGTCTTCTGCCCGCACCCGGGTCTTGAGCAGCGTGCGTTGGTGGTAAAAGTCCTCCAACTGGTCGATCGATACACCGTGGGCCGAGGCCCGCTCCTGTCGGAGTTCATCGGACCACAGCCGGGACCCCTGGAAGATGGCATCGGGGTTGACTACATTGACCCGAATCCCGAACTGGCCGTTCTCCAGCGCCAAAACCCGGGCCAGCTGCACCTCGGCGGCCTTGGACACACTGTAAGCGCCGAAGTCAGCGCCGGGGGCGGGCACGTTCTTGGTGCCGATGAATACCATGCTGCCGCCGGTGCCCTGCTCCTTCATCAACCTGACGGCTTCCGCCGCCACCAGGAAGTGTCCCGTGGTGTTGATGTCCAGTGCCCTCTGCCACTCGGCCAGGCTCAGGGTATCGATGGCCCCAACCGGAGCGACGCCCGCGTTGGAAACCAGAATGTCCAGGCCGCCATAGGCCAGCCGCAGGTCCTGAAAGGCCCGGGCCACCTCCCGCTGGTCGGCCACATTCATGGTAAATGATTTGCCGCGGCCCGGCCCGCAGGCTTGATTGATTTCCTCGGCCACCGCGATGCTTCCCTCAGCGTCGACGTCGGTCACCACCACGTGGGCGCCAGCGGATGCCAGCCCGATGGCGATGGCCTTGCCGATGCCGCTGGCCCCGCCGGTGACCAGGGCAACCCGGCGGGCCAACTCCTTCTCCGGAGGGGCCAAGGTCAGCTTGTACAGCTCCAGGGGCCAGTATTCGGCGTCGTAGGCGTCCTGGGGGGTCAGCGAGGTATATTCGCTGTTGGCCTGGGCTGCGCCAATGACGCTGATGGTGTGGTGATAGATGTCGCCGGTGATCTGGGCGGCCAGGGCGTCTTTGCCCGTGGTCCACATTCCCACGCCGGGCAGCAAAATCACGCGGGGATAGGGGTCAAGCATCGGGTGCTCGCCGGAGGTATGTGTCTGGTACCAGCGGGCATACTCTTCAGCGTAATCGGCCAGACCTTGCTGCAGCCTGTCCCTGATTTCAGACAAGTCGGTTGCATCTTTGACTTCCAACCACAGCGGCTGGCGCTTGGTGTGGATCAGATGGTCGGGGGTAGCCGGGCCGATACCGCTCAGGCGCTGGCCGTCCTTGCTGCCGATGAACTCCAGCACGTCCGGCGAATCGTCAAAGCGCAGCACCATTTTCTGCCGCTGGCTAATCAGTCCGCGCAACGTCGGAGCGACCGCCGCCGCCGCCCGATGCCGCTGGTCGACATCAAGGGGATTCCGGATCCAGCCGCCGAAGACCGTCCTGGTGCCGGTCTTGATGAACTCCTCGGCCCGGCTGACCAGCTCAATATGCTGGTCGTAGGCGGCCCTGGTGCTGTCGCCCCAGGTGAATAGGCCGTGATTGACCAGCACCACCCCGTCGAGGGTGGGCGTCTCCTTGACTGCCAGGCCTACCAGCTTGGACAGCTTGAACCCCGGCCGGAAATAGTCCACTACCGCGATGCGGTCACCATACACCTGCTTCAGCACTGAGCCGGCATCCCGGTTGTTGGTCAGGGCCACCACCGCGTCGGCGTGGGAGTGGGCCACTGCCATGAAGGGCAGAAAGGCGTGCAGCAAAGTTTCGATGGACGATCGAGGCGCCCTGGGGTCCATCAGGCAGTGCTCCAGATAGGCCACCATGTCTTCGTCCGACATCTCGTCCCGCTGGAATAGTTGCAGAATATCATCCAACTTCAACCGGGGGAACTGGCGGCGCACGATGGACTTCATATCGGAGCCGGAACCTTTGATCCACATTGCCGAGACGTTCTGTCCTTTGAAGTCCTTCTCGACCACTTTAATTGACGTATTACCGCCGCCCCAGACAACCAGCGATGGGTCTCGGCCGATGAGGCGGCTCATGTAGACCAGTTTGTCCAGTTCGTCCATGCCCTTGGTGTGACTGTGCGACCAGCGATTATCCATGGTGTTTGCTCCAATCCAGAATAGGGGAAAATTTGTAGGCCCGTTGGCATGACCACAGGGCAGAGTATGCCGGGTATGTCCCAGGTTGGCAAGCGATTCCCCTCCACTATTTCGCGGGGGCTGGTCACCCGACGATTGCGAAGTTGAAAAACCCGGCTGTAGTCGGGAGGTCACTGTCCTCGAGGCCCGGGAGGCGCTATACTTACCCGGGTCAGGGCCCCACCGGTTCTGCATTTTGCCGTCTCCCGGGACGGTGGGCAGTTGTCAACCGGCCCTGAAGCCCTGGCAGACTCTTCTGCTGAGGGCAAGCCGCCTGCTTTTATGCCAGACCCGTAGGCATTAGCTGGCGGTAGTTGACCTGATAGCTCCAGGGAGAACGACGGTGACTACCTATGCTACCTACTCAGTCATTGGACAGCCGGTGACCCAAGCCGAAGGCCCCGACAAGGTGTCCGGCCAGGCATTGTATGCCGCCGATATCGACCGCCCCGGCCTGTTGTGGGGGAAGGTGTTGCGCAGCCCCTACCCCCATGCGCGGATATTGAGCATCGACACCGCCAGAGCTCGACGGATGCCGGGGGTGCACGCGGTGGTCGCGGGCAGCGACCTGCCCGACAACCGCGTGGGACGGCTGCTGCGCGACCACCCGGTGCTGGCCCGGGACAAGGTCCGGTTCGTGGGAGATAAGGTGGTGGCGGTGGCGGCCGAATCACCGGGGCTGGCCGAGGAAGCCCTGCTGCAGATCGATGTGGAATACGAGGAACTGCCTGCCGTGTTCGACCCGGTGGAGGCGATGACCGTTGCGGCTCCCGTCGTGCACGAAAACATGGCTTCCTATCGGGGACTGCCCCAGCCGCCATCGCGGATTAACAACGTGTTCGCCCAAAACTCCTGGGCCAAGGGCGACTTGGAGCAGGGATTCCGGGAGTCGGACCTGGTATTTGAGCATTCTTTCACCACTCAACTGGCCCACCAGGGCTACATCGAGCCTCACGCCTGCGTTGTCGAGATCGACCGTGCTGGCCGGGTGCAGATCTGGGCCAACAATAAAGGCCCCTTCATGCTGCGCGACCAACTGGCCGCGGTCTGGGGGCGGCCCAAAGAGCAGATCAGAATCAACCCATGCAGTATTGGCGGCGACTTTGGCGGCAAGGGATCGTTCATGGACGTACCACTGTGCTACTACCTGGCCCTGCATTCGGGAAGACCAGTCAAGATGGTGATGGACTACATCCAGGAGTTTATGGCCGGCAACCCCCGGCACCCGGGGATCATCACGCTCAAGACCGGCGTCAAGCAGGACGGACGGCTCTGGGCGCGGCAGGCCCGCGTGGTTTTTAACAGTGGGGCCTTTGGGGCGTTCAAGCCCCGGGTACACCTGAGGGGCGCGGACCATAGCGGCGGCCCCTACCGGATCCCCCATGTCCAGATCGAGAGCTACATGGTGTACACCAACAACATACCCTGCGGGCACATGCGCGCTCCGGCCAAGCCCCAGGTCGCCTTTGCGGTGGAGTCGCACATGGACATGGTTGCCCGGGAATTGGGCATCGACTCCTTCGAGTTCCGCCGGATTAACGCCCTGCGGCCGGGCGACGCCTCGCCCACCGGTGAAGAGTGGCACAACATCCGGGCCGGTGAGACCTTGCAGAAAGCCGCTGCTGCCGTCGGCTGGGGGACTCCCAAGGTCCGGACCAACCTGGGCCGAGGCCTGGCGATGGGCGACCAACCCCAGGGCTCCGGTCAGTCCTCGGCGAAGGTGTCCATGGATGAAAATGGAAAAGTCACCTTGCTGATGTCCCTGTGGGACACGGGCACCGGCGCCCACACCATCATGCGGCAGATCGTGGCTGAGGCGCTGACCCTGCCGGCGGAGGATGTCACCCTGGTGGTGGGGGATACCGATGCCGTGGGCTTCGAGTCTGGCCCGGGCGGTACCCGGGTGACCTATACCGCCGGGCAAGCGGCGCTGGGCGCTGCCAATGACCTGCGGGAGAAGCTCAC
>DASTLM010000306.1:0-11470 GCA_035714945.1 Dehalococcoidia bacterium
ACCGGGTTGGTGGCCCCCATTGTCTGACGGGCCAGACCGATGGCGTTTTCCCCCTCCCAGGCCATTGCCACGATGGGTCCCGAAGTTATGAAGCTAACCAGGCCCGGGAAAAAGGGCCGGTTAACGTGCTCGCCGTAGTGCCGTCTGGCCAGCGATTCCTCCACCCGCATCAGTTTCATCGCCACTAACTTCAGTCCCCGACGCTCCAGCCGGGAGATGACTTCTCCAACCAGTCCCCGCTGTACCCCGTCCGGCTTTACCAGGACCAGTGTTTGTTCCATGACGCCTTCCCGTTCCTCCATTAAGTAAGCCAATAAATAAATAAGCCAGTAAATGAGCCAGTGGCCAGGCCTGTCCTATCCTAGCCTTGGTCGGCCCAAGGATCAAGGGCCAGGGCAATCGCATTTTACCTCGTAGAGTGTCACCCGTCACACCGGCGGAAGCCGGTGTCCAGCAGGGTGCTGAACAAGGGGAGTCCAGAGGGGCGAAGTCCCTCTGGCAGGGGCCTGGGGGTGTCCCCCAGCTACAATTTCTACCCCCTTCCTGGTCAGGAAGGGGGTAGGGGGATGGTCGAAAAGGATTTTTCAGCAACCTGCTAACGGGGCCGACACCATAAATGCCAGGGATCTGATGAGATTTTGATCTCATTCAGGCCAAATGTCCGCTGGTTTTTGGTAATAAATTAGAGCATTTCAGTCCTTTTTTCGATATAATTAGCCGATATCAAGGCTGTTTCAATAAGTTGAACATCCAGCGGAATATGGGTAGGATGGTCTGGCATCAATGCTCCGAGTGATCCGTTAATTCGCAGATACTCCTCCGGAATTCTCCGGCCTCCCCCGAGTATTCGTGGCGCCCGAGCCTTAACTGGCAACTTGCATCGATTTTTAGCTTCGTCACGGCATTCCCCAGGAGGAACGGCAGGTCGCCCGAGGTGAACTACAAACAGGAGGTACAACCAGTTATGCGAAACGTATTGAGGTCAAAGATTCACCGGGCTTATGTAACCGATGCCAACACCGACTACATTGGCAGCGTCATTATTGATCGCGAGTTGATGGAGAAGGTTGACCTCTGGGCCTTTGAGAAGGTCTTGATCTGTAACGTGACCAACGGGAACCGGTGGGAGACCTACGCCTTGCCCGGAGAGCGGGGTTCTGGGACGGTGTCGGTGCAGGGCGCCGGTGCCAGGCTATGCCGGAAAGATGATTGTTTGATTATCCTGTCCTTTGAGGTTAGCGACACGCCCATTAAGCCCAAAATGATTCTGGTGGACCGGAAGAACCATTTTATAGAATATATTGAAGGTGCGATGTATGAGGATCCGGTACACTGAACAGGACACCGAAGCCTTTTATGATGCTGAGGACGCGCTGTACCGTTCCTTCTGGGACAGTCAGGGCAGTCTGCACTGGGGCTGGTTCGATCAAGAAACCGGCGAAGACTTTCTCGACGCCTGCGCCAACCTCAACCGGGTTATGGCCCGTAAGGCGGGCATCGGCAGCAGTTCCCGAGTTCTCGACCTGGGGTGCGGCAACGGCAATACCGCGGCCTGGCTGAGCCGCAGCACCGGGTGCCGGGTGACCGGAATTGACCTGAGCGGAGTGCGGGTGGAAAACGCCCGGTCGGCCGCCCGGGAGCTTCCCCCGGAAATCGGGGCGTTGCTGGAGTTCCGAAAGGCCTCGGCGACCAGTCTGCCTTTTGACGATCATTCCTTTACCCATGTCTGGAGTCAGGCCACTATCTACCATGTCCCGGAAAAACTGCAGGCCCTGGCCCAGGCCTACCGGACACTGGAACCCGATGGGTTATTCGTTTTTGACGATTTGATCAAGCCCAGGCCCGACATCAGTGCAGCCGCTCACCAGTACGTCTACCAGCGGTTGCTGTTTGATACGCCCTTTAGCTTCGCCAGCTATCAGGACGCGCTGAAAGGAGTTGGTTTCCAGGTCCTGGAGGCTCATGACCTGTCCCAACACTTGAAGCAAAGCTATCAGTGTTTGGGCCGAATGGCCCTGGACCGGAGTGAGGGCGAAGCTGACCGGTTTCAGCAGCTTTCCTTCGCTTATCAGCAAATGGTGAAGGCCATTGAGCAGCGGGAGTTGGGCTGGGCCATGTATCTGTGTCGAAAGTAGCCGTAAGACCTGCCAGGGGAGTTGGTGATGGATCGCCAGAACCGGGTGCAATGGGTCTACTCCTCCCGCGACAATCAGGAACTGGCCGAGCGTTACGACCAGTGGGCCCGGGACTATGACCGGGACCTGGAGCGCGACTTCCAGTGGCTCGGCCCGCAGCGTGCCGCCGAGGTTCTTGCCAGGTATGTGTCAAGGGACGGCCGAATCCTGGACGCGGGCGCCGGCACCGGGCTGGTCGGGAAGTGTCTGGCGGAAATGGGGTACCGCCGGATCATTGCCATGGACATGTCCGGCGGAATGTTGGCGGAAGCCCGGAAAAAGAAGGTCTACCGGGAGTTCCACCAGATGGTGATGGGCAGCGTTCTTGGCTTTGACTCCGGTTGTTTCGATGGGGTAATCAGTGTCGGGGTGCTGACGGTGGGGCATGCCCCGGCCGGTTCCCTGGACGAGTTGGTGCGTATCACCCGGCCCGGGGGTTATGTGATATTCAGCCTGCGGCCAGACGTTTACGAATCGGCTGGGTTCAAGGAAAAGCAGTCGGAGCTGGAATCCGCCGGCAAATGGAAGCTGGTCGAGGCCAGCGAAAGGTTTCAGCCCTTGCCCCGGGGCGAGCCGGAAGTCCTGCACCAGGTGTGGGTATACCAGGTTGCCCTCTGACCGGCCGTTCTTCCGATGCCGCCGGTCGGGTTATCGGACCCGCTATTTTTCGCCATCAGTTTTTCACCGCTAATTTTTCGCCAGGAGATGACCCATGGGTGCGACCAGGACGCTGGCCCAGTTTATTGTCGATACCAGTTACGACCGGCTGCCCGCTCCCGTAGTAGCCGCCGCCAAGATCGCGATTCTCGATGGGGTGGCCAACATGTTGGCCGGCTCCACCCAGGAGTTAGCCAGCATAATCGGCCGGTACGTCCAGCAGTGCGGTGGAACGCCCCAGGCCAGCGTTATCGGCTGGGGATTCCAGACCAACGCGCCATCGGCGGCATTCGCCAACGGTGTTTTCGGCCATTGCCTGGACTACGAAATCCAGGGTTTCCCGCCGACCCATGGGACATCGTCGTGTCTGCCCGCGGCGCTGGCCCTGGGAGAAATGCGAAAGGTTTCGGGCAAGACAATCATCGAGGCATACACCCTGGGCTGGGAGATACAGGGGAGACTTCGGGCGGCCTCGGCGGCGGCCTCGAATCCTGCCTTTCATCCGCCGGGAATGGTTGGCCCGCTGGGGGGAGCCGCTGCCAGCGCCAGGGTCCTGGGGCTGGACACCCTTCAGACGCAGATGGCCCTGGGTATCGCCGCTTCCCGCACCGGCGGCCTGACGGCCAACACCGGCACGATGGTCAAGTCCACCCATCCGGGCAATGCCGCCCGCATGGGGGCTGAAGCGGGTATATTAGCCGAAATGGGTTACACCAGCAGTGATGATGTGCTGGAGGCGGCCAACGGCTACGCCGCCGCCCTGTTCCGGGGTAATCTGGACTGGGACATTCTGACGCAGCATCTGGGCAGCCCCTACCGGCTGGTGGACCCGGGCTTCGACATCAAAAGGTATCCGGCCCAGGTATATATGCAGAATCCCATCGAAGCGGTGCTGAATCTCCGGCAGAAGAACCACCTCACGCCGGAAATGGTCGAAGATCTGACCATCCACCGCCAGGGGCGGGGCCATTCCGGACCGGTACCGCAAAGCGGCCTGGACGGGAAATTCAGCGTCGAATATTGCGCTGCGGTAGCCTTGCTGGACGGCCGAGTGGTTATCGACAGCTTCACCGACCAGCGGCGTTTCTCCCCGGACCTGGAACGGATGCTGGGCAAGGTCCACGTTGACCCGGTAGAACTGGAACCGGGTGTGGTCAGGGTAACCGCCAGGTTGACTGACGGCCGGACGGTCAGCGAAGAGTGTCGCGGGTTCCGGGGTTCTGCGGGAAATCCCATGAGCCAGGACGAGCGGATGGACAAGGTATGGGACTGCATCGGGCGGGCGCTCCCCCGGGGGGAAGCCCAACAGGTGATTGATCTGGTGGAAGGCCTGGAAAACCTGGCGGATATATCCAGTCTGATGCAAATAATGGGCCGGAAGTCGCTGGCCAGAGCCTAACCGGGCGCCAGGCGAGACCCGGGCCGGCCGGAGGGGCCAGCAGCACCGGGGCGTGTGTTAAAATGTCCATCGGCTAACCGCGCCACGGGCGCAAGCGGGGTAATGTCCTTTACCCGGTCGCTTACCCGGTAACTTTTTCCGGTTAGCCGCAAAGGGCCGTTAGCTCAGCTGGCAGAGCACCGGACTTTTAATCCGGTTGTCGTGGGTTCGACCCCCACACGGCCCACCAATTTTGAGCACGAAATCAAGGCTCCTGGTGGAGGCCCGGGGGCTTTTCTTTGCGATTTTGTTGACATTCTGGTGACAACGATGCGTTGCTCGGACCCTTGCAAGATGCAACTGCCCATTCCCTGCTCCCCGGACGATAAGTCTTTCGGATGATTCCTTGGCTAGCTGTCCAAAAATCGATGCCACCTTGCTTGATCTATACCACGAAAAATAGGAGAAGCATGGAACCAGGGTGAAGAGGAGTGGTTTTTGTTTCTCGCGTGCCTCTTTCGGCCGCCATGAGGGCCGCAGCGCTAATCTCGATTTGCTCCCGTCAACACGGCCATCGTGAAAAATCATCCTGAATTCTTGGGCTATTTGACGGATAAGTAACGAGAACAGGGAATCGGCCGATGATAAGAATAGCGGTCCAGTATTCGAATCGCAAAAGTACAACGTCTGGGCCTACTATCCAGAGGAGGTAGGAGACTATGAAAAATAGCCTGATTTCCATCAGAGGGATGGACGGTTCTGGACAGCCACTGGCGATTGTTGGAGCGGGGACGGCCCAGACCAATCGCCAGTGGGACCTGGTGCGTCATCTTCAGGAGGCGAGTTGTTTGGACCGGTGCCAGTTCATCATGAGCTACGATATCAATCAGTCCACCGTTAACCGCATAGGCCGGGACACCCGGCGGCGCAAGGTCACTTCCAAGGTGGTCCTCCCATCCTTCGTACCGGTGGACGACGGCTTCTTGCGGAACCCTCATGGATACCAGAAATACGCGGGGCTCTTCGACCAGGACCAGGACAAGATGGTAGAGCAGGCCCGGAAGCGTTCCGATGAGGTTGGGTCCGACCCCCAGGTCATTATTGTTTTCCTGGGCTTCGGTGGGCACTCGCTGTTGGGCCTGCGTCTCTTCGGGAAAATCACAAAGGCGTTCCCCGATAGCACAGTATTCCCGGCGGTGCTAATACCCCAGGAGCCGATCCTGGAGGAGGCCATGCGCCGGGAGATTTGGTCGGCCTGCGATGAAGCTCTAGCAGGACACCAGGCCCTGATCACTGAGAACGGAATCGGAGACCCTCGTCAGAAGGACCACCAACTTGCGGTGGCCCTGGCGGCCATGGAGGCTGCGGGGAAGTCCTATCCGCAAAACGGAATGTTGTCAGATTTCATGGCCAGCCGTGGCCGCCAGGGCGGCGGGTGGTTCGGCGTTAGCGTGGCCAGCCGTCTAATGCCAACGGTGAAGAACTGGAGGTTGTTCCCGCCGGGACGGGAGGAGCGGGTACCGAAAGACCAGGTTCTGAAACTGTCCTGGTTGGTGCGAAACACTATTTGGGTCAACCTGGAAGATCAGGCCCAATTGGCGCAACACGAGAGCCCGGACCACCGGGTGATGCAGGACATGACGGTGACCCTACCCCTGGAGGAAGAGGCGGTCATGGAGGAAGTCAAGGAGAGCTCTCTGGCCCAGGTGAAGGCTGAAGGGATATTTCAGCAGTATCACCAACTGACCATCGCCTTTGCCAGGGCTCGGTTCAGCATGCCAGGTAAGAAGGACCCTCATATTCACGTCAGCCAGATCTACCCCATACAGGGAGAACTGGAAGGAGTAGCTCGGATCATGCGGCAGCAAGAAGAGTTTCCGTATATCGTTGAGAGCGGCTTCGGGTCCGGGTATTACTTGAATGGACATCACCACCAGACCTCCAGTGAGCTCATCCCGGCCGGCATCTAGACCTGGTGGAGCTCCGATCCGGAGAGAATCAGCTGATGGGTAAAGCACATACTTTGCACGGGATACAACCACCAGTGATGCTACTGGTGACGTTAGCCTCTCTTCTCCTATCGGCTAGGGGATCCCCCGTCCACTCCCAGGAACCCGAACCGGTTTCCGGGATAGATTTGGTTTTGTTGATTGATGACTCCGGGTCACTGCAATCGACGGATCCTACCGACCTGAGGGTAGTAGCGGCAAAGCTCCTGATCAGCCTGCTGGATGACCATACCAGTAATCGGGCGGCCATCGTGCGCTTCTCCAGTCGTGCTGATGTCCTGGCTCCCTTGACCCCGGTAGGTCGGGACGAGGACCGTAGGAAGTTACTGGAACAGATGGACCGGTTCCAATCCGAGGGAGCCACCGATCTGAGGGCCGGGCTATGGGCGGTGGCAAAGGTACTCGAGAGTTCCCCCTCCGACAACCAGGCGTTCGTCGTATTGCTCAGTGACGGGGAACCAATGCTGGAGAAATGGCGGTTGGAACTTCCCTCCGGCCAGGAGGTCAGCGATTATCTGGAGCAGACCGTGGAAATAGCCGAAGATCTCGGAGTATCGATACTGCCGGTAAGCTTGGGAACGGAAGCAAACCAGGAATTAATGGAGGATATTGCCCGGGTTTCCCTGGGACAGAGTTTTACCGCCGGCACGGCCCTGGATCTACCGGCGGTCTACCTGGAGATTCTGGATAGCTATATTCATGGGCGCAGCATCGTGGGGCCGGGGCTGGTTTCATCTCCTGGGAGTTACAAGCTACCTATCAGCGGCTTGGCCCATAAGGTGGGGTTCATCATCGTCAATAACTCGCCAGTGACGGCGGAGCTGATACCGCCAGGCGAGACCAGGGCGTTGGACTTGTTGGGTGGAGCCCGGGCCTACACCGACGAGCGGTTCCAGGTGATTATTCCCCATACGCTCCCCGGGAACGGGCCCTGGCAAGTGAAGTTGGCCGGCGACGGTCAGGCGCATCTGCAGGCTATCATCCTTCAGTCCCGGGTCCAGATCGTTCCGGTTATGAGCACTCGGGAAAGACTGTGTTCAGGTGAGCCCTGGAAAATCGGGGCCAAGTTGGATGAGGGCTGGAAAACCGGCGCCGTAAACCAGCTGCTCCAGGGAGCAGTACTGGCAGGAGCGGTCACCACCCCCGACGGCAGCCTCCACGACCTGGCCATGGTCAGGTCCAACTCAGGGGTCCAAAAAGGGACTTTTGACGGCACCCAGACGCCGGGGCGCTACATCGCGGTCCTGACGACTCAGTTAGATGAGCTGGAACTGAGCAAACGACTCGAGGTGCAGGTCGAGAACTGTGGGGTGCCGCCGGTTGGAATCGACCCGCAGTGGGCCGGGTTGGTCACAGATTTCCCGTCCCCTTGGTTTGCCGTTGCCGCTGGGATATTATTGCTGGGGTTGATGCTGGCCATCTTGTTCCTTAGGCCCAGCTGGCGCGGGGCCTCCCACAGGCTGGCTACCTGGCGGGTGCTCCCCGCCTCAAAATACCGGCCTGAGGGCACCTTGAGTAAGCTGCACTCCGGCAGAGATCGAGGGCGGATCATCCGGCCCCCATAGATTGGACCTGTGGTCCATATTCACAAATGGCATCGGGACCGAAATCCATATGGCCCCAGGCCACCAACACCAGGTGGATTCGGGATAGGGCACTCTCCAGCGGCTGCCGGGAGTTCGTCCCAGACCCGGCCAATCGGGTGCTGCTCCCTGGTCTTACTTAACTGACCGGTGATGGCGAACCTTGATGGGTCCAATGACGGGTATCCCAGTTTCTTGGTCTGATGGAGCCACCTCGGCCCGTAGCGCCATCAAGCCCAGAGTGAAGGTGGCTCGGGCCAAGGATTCGCCCACTGGCTGGGAATTGCTGAGGCGCCAGCGGACTTCCAGTTTTCCAGCTCGAGGCTCTCACCTCCTGGCAAGGCCTGGTATCAGTCAGAATCCGGACTGGCTACTCAGCGACGGCAACACTGAAGTCGGCATCATCAGGGAGGTCGGATCTTTCCTGCCTGGTGAAGATGATCTCACCCCTCCACTGGTTTTCGCCGACCTCCTTCAGCCAAACTCGCCGGGTGAGATCGCCCAATCTCACCAGAAGAGCCCCTTTCCACAGAATCATTTTACGCGATGCAAATCGGAAGCGGATCAACAAGTTACCGGTCTTCGCATCCTCCGCCCCATTCCAGCGCAGGGAGCCGTCTTCCGTCTGACCATTATATTTTCTTGGCGTCGGGGCAATTGATTGTCGCACGTACAATACCGAAGGTTCATCGGCAAACATACGAAATGCAGGCAAGGGTGGCTGGTTGCCCATGAGCCCCTCAAGCGCGCCCTCCAGCTTTAGATGCTGCATTCGGCTCAGTAACATTCGAACTCGTGATATCCTCTCAGGAACACCTTGCCCTTGAGGATCAAGGACCTCTTGTATTCTTGTATTATGGAAAGCCGGCGATAACAGATGAGGCAACGCTTCAGATGAGCGTCTGCTCTCGCCCTGGTAACTTCGCTGAGTGTACCATCGTAGTAGGCTCCTAGCTCCTCCTCGCTCAAGTGAGTGAAAACCGCCCGGTTCAACTCTCTTTCCATATCTTGGAATCCCGCCATATTATTCACTCCTCCAGCATGCTAATGGGTATTCACTGGTGGATCCGCCGCTGGTCCACTCGGGAAAATTCCTCCTGAGATCTTCTAAGCTGGACTGTGTACATTCAGGCTGCATAAGTTAGCCGGGCTATGAGTCGATTGAACCAAGGAACTGGGACTATTCTGATATCCGGTTCGCAATGTGACATTGAGAAAGTCTCGGATGCGTGCCACAGGTGTCGGCGTACCAACGCCATTGCGCCGGCAAAGGTTGGCAATGACTTGGTGTACCAGGCTGCCGATCGAGGAAGGTCTGGCTGGTTGATTTGCCACAGGTGAGCTGCCAGAGATATCCAGGAAAAGAGTCCAAAGAGGATTGGGGTGGTTCGGGCGATGGCGCGATCGGACCATTGCCGTTGAGTCTCTACTCCCAGATGAGCGCGCACCTCCTGGAAGGACAGGGCCTCTTCACCAGGTAGCAATAGGAGTTAAATCGGAGGCAGACTGAGAAAGGTGATAAACGTCAACTATACTTGCCGGTTCACCTCCGACTCCTCAGCCCCCTGGGGGACTCAGCCTTTACTTTTAAGAATCACCTAATGTTCCCCTCTTCGCCTCCTCCCAGCCAAGGATTCTGAGTATAAGGCAGCTTCACCTTGCCAGGTGCCTTTGTTCCTCACACTGGCGCACTCAACTCAAATTTTAGATTGTCGAATCTAGTCCCAACCGTCGAAAAGGTTAAGGTAGGCCCTTCTCATTTCATTAGCTGTTCGGTTTCCCCGGTCGGGCTGGGGCGTCGCGTTCCAGATGTTGACCGCCAGGGCCAGCCACCGGTTAAGTTCCTCGATGTCCCCCACCTCACCGACCCTGGTGATAAATTCCTGGGTGAAGGCGTCCATGTCGGGGTTGTTCAGGTGCTGGAGCACCATCCCCCGCCATTCCTCTTGAGTTGTGATCAAGCCCATGCGCCCCTCGGCCCTGGCCGCCTCGGTCATCCTTTGCACCGCCTGCTCCAGGGTTTCATCCTTGGGGTGCTCGATACGCTTAACGTCTCCGGGTTCATCGGAACGCATCTGCAGCAGCCGCTCCATGGAGATGGGGTCCGGCTGAAGGTTCTTTAAATCCCGCCTCATGTTGGGTCCAATACGAATGGGCCATTCCATCCAGCCAGGCCCGGGTATCCACAGGCCAGTGCGGGATGGCACGAGATAAGAGACGAGAGTTGAGTCTCGGGTCAGCAAGCGGCTCAAGTGCCGACTCCTCAATTCCAGACGCTCGTCTTCAATTTCTAGAAATAGGCCCCGGCCGGGCAGGGCGCTGGTGACTACTGCCATCACATAGCGAGCGCCTTGGGTGGCTCTCAAGGCTTCTGCCAAGGCAGGACCAGTATAAAGGGCATGCGCCGCCATCTCGGCGGGTTTTGTACCATCTGTCAGGGAAAACCCGAACATGAACCACCCCAGAAAGCGGCGCTGCTTGGAGGTAAAATCGCCGACCCCTTTCCAGTAGACCACCGGCTTGGGATCATCCTCGCCAAAAAAGGCGCGCCGGGCCTTGTTCCTGGCTTCTGCAAGCTCCTGCGAACTGGCGCACCAGTCTACCATCGATTCAAGTTGCGCGGGGTTGAGGGTCATAAAGTTTATCTGTTGGCTATATCGACTTGTTTCCTCAAAGCGGTCATCTGTGCGCCCGCTCGCTGTTCTATGCCAGCTCCAAAGAGCTCGAATACGCTGTCCAGAGTGTAACCAACCAGGAAAGCGTTAACCGGTGTGGTACTCTCTACTCCAAGGGAGAAGAGCAGGCCAAAAAGGCCAACTAAAGTTAAGAGTATCTTGAGCAGTATATGGCCAACCTTGGCATTGACCAGGAGCGGCAGGTCACCAACTGCAATAATGGGAGGCCGTCCTCTTTGCGCCTGCACCCGTTTGGCGATTCCTATGCCGACGTGAACTACCAAGCCAGCTAGAAGCGCCGCCCACCCGATGAGAAGAGTCGGCAGGACCGTAGGGTCGAGAGGCCATGTTTCCAATGGCAGGTACGCGGCTCCAACTATGATCCCAGCCGCTGCAAAAAACGCCACAATCAGGATCAGGAAGCTCAGGAGTCTGTCCCGGGCGTTGCGCGAGTATCGATATATCAGCCCGCTATCCACATCCACCAGCCCACCCTGTAACGCCTCTGGGGACCAGGCAAGAAAGCCCAATACGCTGGCGCGATCCTCGTACTCGGGTAATTCGTCCTTGAAGACCTCGTGGAAAGGTATGTAGTAGCCAGGGCGTGAGTTCCGTAACCAGTGGTTCAGCCTCGGGGGAATGGTCAACCAGCCTATGTCGGCCACCATTTTCTTGGATTGAGATTCAAGGATGCTCAAGTGGTTCAATTGCTCTTGAGCGGTAAATTGGCCGGTTGGGTTTTTCAACAGGGGACAAATTCTCATCTGTTCCCAGGTGTTGTGTAAATGCCGAAGCGTGTCCGAGTATTCGCCATCCACAATCCCACGCATGAGCTCTTCAATGTCATTTACGGCCTTTTCGATATACTCCGCATAGGATTCCAGAGTGACGTCGCCCTTGCCAGCGCTCCCGAGAAGCGACTACAGGTCTTGAATCTCGGCCCTCAGGGTACGAAGTCGATTGAAGAAATCTGGAGAATCGACATTTTGGTAGT